>JACNJI010000217.1 GCA_014382645.1 Verrucomicrobiota bacterium
CGTCCAGCATGGCCCGACCCGACCCAGGACCCCAACCTCGCCAAGCCCGGCGACCGTTCCCAGCGCCACCCCAAAGGTTACCCTACCCTGCGCATCGAAAACGGCCGACTCGACCTCACCACTCTCAACACCGCACCCTTCGGTCCCGCCCCAAACCTCGACCTTTCCGATCTCGCCGAAGTGGACTTGAGCGACACCGACAACTTCGTCGCCACAGGTTTGCCAAACACTTGACAGTCAATTAAAATTGATTGCTTCTAGGTGTGCGGACCGTCAAGAAAACTGTTCCAACTCTCTTTGACAATGATCAGTGAAGGGGCTCAATCAAATCAGCACTCCTTTGTTATTCCCGTCAGGACTTGTCATATTCCATGTAAAGAATTGTTCGACAAAAGATTTACGCGATGAAACGAACACCTGTTCGTTCTCACCATCACAGTAGTCACATTTTTGTCTGCCTGCGGGACACTCGAAAAGAAGACCATCCTCATCAATCCAGGCGACACTAAGGAGAAAGTGCTGTCTATCATGGGACCGCCAGGTGATCGACAGTTCCGAGGCAAAGACGAAGCATGGCAGTATGGTCAGACTGGAGCCGGTTTCGGATACCACGACTTCAGGATTATTTGGTTCTACGATGGCAAAGTTACAGGTATCACATCCTACAAGGACAAAACTCCGGCATCGTCAGCAGCAGCTCATTTCAAGCCGATACGATGGGATGATGTGCCTGATCGAACAGTAGAATTTCGAATTCGGTGACACTCCAGAACGAAAAGCACAACAATCGCATCTATCTATCCCCTACCTCATCAACCGAAAGGTCGGGTTGATGGTTCGGGAGCTGGTCATTAGACGGGACATTTCCTTGATTAGGTCGGGGTGTTTTTCGGCGAGGTTCTTGGTTTCGCCGATGTCGCTGGAAAGGTCGTAAAGTTCTATGGGTCCGTCGGGCTTCTTACGAACGTTAAGGCGGACGGCTTTCCACTTCCCTTTGCGGATGGCTTGTTTGCCGCCCTGTTCGTGGAACTCCCAGTAAATGTATTCTCGCTTGGTCTGCTTGCTTTTCTCGCCTCTGAGAGTGGGTGCGAAGGAGACACCGTCGATGCCGTCGGGAGCAGATATTCCGGCGAGTTCGCAAAATGTAGGCAGAACATCCCAACCCGCACCGATGTGGGAACTGGTCGAACCGGACTTGATTACGCCGGGCCACCATGCGGTGGTAGCTACGCGGATACCCCCTTCGTAGAGGTCTCGCTTGTAGCCACGCAGGGGACCGTTGCTGTCAAAGAAATCGGGTTTGTGACCTCCTTCCTTGTGAGGACCGTTGTCGGAGGTGAAGATGACAAGAGTGTCTTTGGCTATGCCTAGTTCGTTCAATAGGTCGAGGATACGCCCGACATCGTGGTCAAGAATGGTCATCATGCCGGCAAAGGCAGCGACGGGGTTGTTTATAACGGCTCCCCCATATTTTCCCTTCACATCTTCAAACTCTTGAAATTTCTTGCGCCATGGAACCACGTGCTCCTCGGGTGCCTGCATGGCGGCATGGGGAATGGTGAAAGGGGCGTAGCAAAAGAAAGGCTTGTCCTTGTTCTTGCGGATGAACTTAAGACACTCCTCTGCAATCAGACTATGGGAGTAGGACTTGCGATTCAGCTCAACCTTCGAGCGGTCACTCCAGAGATGGGTCGGATAGAAATTGTGAGCCTGACGCTGGCAGTTGTATCCGTAAAAGCGATCGAAGCCTTGATTCATTGGATCGCCTTCGGAACCGGGAGCTCCGAGACCCCATTTGCCGAACATTCCCGAGACATACCCCGCCTTGCCGAGGACTTCGGGCATAGTGAGGGCGGAGTCGGCGAGGGGAGCCTGTCCCTCAGGCTGAACCTCGCGATTACCCCGAACCAATGCATGCCCAGTGTGCACACCCGTCATAAGGCTACAACGGTACGGTGCGCAGACAGTGCTGGCCGCGTAAAAATCGGTGAACTTCATGCCCTCGGTTGCCATACGATCGACACTTGGCGTCTTAAAGTGCTTTTGCCCGAAGCAGGAGAAATCTCCGTAACCGGCGTCATCAACCATGATGTAGACGAAATTGGGCTTGCGGGCAGCAGCGTGGAAAAAAGTGAAAGCGGTGGCGCAAAGGATGGCCAAGGCGTGAATGTGCTTCATGGTTCGGGCTTGTTTTGGATAAAGGTCAAAAGAAACAGGGATAATCTTCAAGACCGTGAGGTCACGCAGAAAGTTCATTTGCCGGGCAAGGGCTCTATGTAGATGAATTGACGGAACTTCCAGTCGCCATCGATCTTTCGCAAATTAATTTTGGCATGAAAGGATTCAACGCGGTTGGAAGCTCGAATATTGTCAGTTCCCTCAGCATGTACGTCGGCAGTGGTGGTGGCATCCGTCTCGCTCAAGGAAAGAATTTCGATATTTTCGAAACGGAGGCTGAGTCGCTTAGACTGAAGGCGGATTCGACCGTAGAGCTGCATAAGTTCTCGGTCGGTATATTGGCCCGCAAGTCTGGCTCGCCCACCAGTCTTTAGATAAACTTGGGGGGCAAAGATATCACGGAAGTCTTCGAGAACGAGTGCATCGGCTATGGCAGAAGCTATGTCAGACTTTGATGCAATATCGGAAAGTTCCTCAAACCGAGCTAGAATCTGCTCCTCTTCAGTTGGATAAAACAACCAAAAGAGCAGGAGTGCGACCGTAAGGGATATTAGTGAAAATATGCCGATTCGGTTTCTCATTGAGGTCTTGAGGATTCTGACAAGGAAAGGCGCAGGGAAAAAGTCCCCTTCTTGCTTCACTTCATGAAATGATAAAAGACGGAGGTGATGAAGCTCCCATTCTGCATAACCTAAGTTACGAGCCAAGCGAACGGTTTGACGTTTCAGCCGAGCACCCAAAAACACTCGCCGCAATCGCTATGGGCAAAGCCGCCGTCAAGCGGGTGGAGAAACCGCTGACCAAGGGTTGGCTAACGTACGAAGACTAGGCCCGTCTGGCCTTTTTCACCGTAGAAAACGAATTTCAGGTTGTAGCCGCCGTTGAGCAAATCCGCAGAACGAATTCTATAATCGCGAGATTGTTCGGGATAAATGATCTGTAAATCGTGACGGGTGGCTTGTCCCGAGAAAATGACTGCAGATAGAATAAGAATAATACCGACTAGACCGTAGTGGAGTTTTTTCATAGGTTTGTTTTTTATTACTTTTAGGTGATAAGATTTTCTGTGAGGAAAAGCTAAGGCTCGTTACTTTCCTCTCGCTACGCAAAGGGTTCGTTGATCGCCAACGCCTTCCACAAAATAGGCTCTGACTCCAGATAGTTTTTGCACAAACTTGGTGCCTTTTTTAGTCCCCAGCACACTGAGAACCGAGGCAAGAGAGTCTGCATGGATTCCTGTCGACGTCACCACCGTGACCTGAATTCGCGTAGTGAGACCGATGCCGGTACTTGGATCTATAAGGTGGGAGTAACGTTTGCCGGTGATTTCAACGAATTGCTCCACGTCGCCAGAAGTAGCTACGGCGCAACGGGCCAATTCCAAAACAGGGAGGTCGGGATGCTTGAGACCCCCAATCTCGATTCGCCAACCTTTCCGGCCTGGAGGGGGATCACCTAGCACCAAATCGCCCCCGGCGTCCACCAGGACCGATCCAATGCCTCGCTTTCCCAAAATCATAAGGGCTTTTTCGGCGACGTATCCCTTTGCGATGCCTCCAAGATCGAGCACCATGTTTGGAACCTCTAAAAAAGCAGTTTGTTTTGTATGTGAAATGTTCAGATGCCGAAAGCCGACCGCCTTGCGAGCTTCCGCAAGCTTTTCGGGAAGAGGGAAAGTCTTTCGAAAACGGGCAATGCGCCAAAGACGCACACAGGGTCCAATCGTGATGTCGAAGGCACCTGCCGTTTGACGAGAAAGTTTTTGGGAGGCATCAAGCACAGCGAAGAGATCATCGCTGAGTAGAAAGTGTCGTTCCGAGCCGGAAGTATCAGAAAGACGACTGAGTTCACTTTCGGGGTCATAGTCACTGAGAATGGAATTGAGGCGTTCGACCTCAGCAAAAGCGGCAGTGGCGGCTTCATTAGCAACCTTTTCGCTCTCTGCATAGAGAACAATGCGGAAATCCGCACCCATTTGCTTTTCGACGAAAGCAAAGCGGGTCTGCTCGGCCAGAGAGACCTCAAGCATAACCCGAAAAAGCATTAAAGCTATTGCAAGGAATCGCATATTATATAATTTCGCATAACCTGAGCCTTCCTACAACAGAGCTTTTTTCTTCACACTTCGAAAGGTTTTTGGGATAAAGGTCGGTTTACCCTATATTTGATAGTTAGAATAAACAATATAATGAAACGGTATCATTTACATTTCCTTACGCACCTAAGTGCAAGTCTAGGCCTGTTTGGCTCATTGGCAGCTGAAGTCGACTTTGTTCGCGACGTAAAGCCTGTGCTGGAGTTCAACTGCGTGAGCTGTCATCGAGCCGACAACGCTAAAGGCAAACTTCGCCTCGATGAAAAAGCATTCGCGTTTAAGTCAAAGGAAGTAATTTCTCCCGGCGACCCCGACGAAAGCTCCCTCTATTGGATGACGACACTCCCCCCGGATGACGATGAGATCATGCCCCCGATTAAGCATGAGGACAAGGATTACCCTCTTCGTAAACCTGAGCAAGCAATCCTTAAGGAATGGATCAAGGAAGGAGCCAAGTGGCCCGACGGGGTAAAACTGACGCCACAAAAGCGTCTGCCCCAAAAGATCTCCTTTGTGAATGACGTACAGCCCATTCTCGAGATCAATTGCCTAAAATGTCACCGCAAGGACAAGGCCGAGGGCAAACTGCGACTGGACACCTTTGAGCACGCCTTCGCCAAGGAAGAGGTAATCGTGCCCGGCGACCCCGTGGCCAGCGATCTATGGTTCCTCTGCACTTTACCGATGGATGACGAGGACAGGATGCCTCCCGAAGAAAACGACCTCCTCGACCCCGCCGATCTATTCATGCTTCGCAGATGGATTGAGGAAGGGGCTGAATGGCCTGAGGACATTACCCTTAAAGCCAAAAAGAAATCTTTCACTCTTTTGGGAATGTTGCCAAAGGAACTGTACCAAAAATTAGGATTTAAGCCTGGAGCGGTCAATGGAGACTTCAAAGGTTACACGCAAGAGATTCCGACCTCAGACGCATCGTTCGACTTGCTCCCGATTAAGGGAGGAACCTTTACGATGGGCAGCCCAAAGAATGACCCCAACCGGGGAAAAGAAGAACAGCTCGCTCACAAAGTAAAGGTGAATGATTTCTGGATGGCCAAGCACGAATTGACTTGGGACGAATACGAGCTCTGGATGCTCAATCTCGACAAGGACAACCGAAAGTACAAGAAGCTTGATCCTACTTTTGCCGATGGGCTCTCGGATGGAGTAACCAAGCCGACGGCACCTTACACCGACATGACGTTCGGAATGGGCAAGAACGGTTACCCCGCCATTTGCATGACACAACTCGCCGCCAAGATGTACAGTATGTGGCTAAGCGCAAGAACCGGTAGGTTTTATCGTTTGCCGACCGAGGCTGAGTGGGAATACGCCTGCAAGGCAGGCACCGAAACCGCATATAGCTTTGGCAACGATAAAGGGGAACTATCGAAACACTCTTGGCATCTTGGAAATAGTCGATTCAAGTATCAGAAAGTTGGCCAAAAACCGGCCAACCCTTGGGGTCTGCACGATATGCACGGTAATGTTTGGGAATGGGTGCTCGATCAATACGCGCCTCCTGCAGAATCAGTGTTCAAGGGTCTAACGGAAAATCCTTTGGTGGCTCCCAACACCCTCTATCCAAGGGTAGTCAAGGGAGGATCTTGGGACGATGGATCGACTAAGCATCGAAGTGCTGCCCGCATGGGTTCCAACGAGGCATGGAAACAGCAAGATCCTCAAATCCCTAAAAGCGTCTGGTATCATACCGATGCCATCTTCGTAGGCTTTCGCTTAGTCCGCCCCAGAGAGATACCCACTATTTCGGACATAGAAAAATTTTGGCCTTCCGAAGAAGATATTAAAGCTATCCCAAGTCGCTGAACCGTGCACTTCATTGGGTTCGGGTTCCCGAAAAAACATGAGATTCAACCCTAGCTTTTCCGTTGCCTTTAATAATCCCATCTCTCAGATTTAGACCTCAACCTCCCTAGGAAAAAATATCATGTTAATTCGCTTCGTTATCTCTCCTTGCTTGGCCCTACTTGCCGCCGCGACCCTCGCAATCGCAGCCCCGAAAAACTTCGGTGGAACTTTCACCGACATTGAAGACCCGAACCTCCCGGTTGATTTTAATTACCAAGGAGAATATGAGGGAGAAGGCCTTGGCGCCCAAGTTATCGCCCTCGACAAAGGGGCGTTCCAGACCGTTCTTTATCCGGGTGGTCTGCCGGGAGCCGGTTGGGATGGCAAAAACAAGATTCTGCTTGAGGGAAAACTCGAAGGGAAAGCCGTTGTTCTGCATGCCGCCAAGGGGAAAAAGCGTTACCTCGGAAATTCCCCCAACGAGTTCAGCGCAACCAAACAATTCCCTCCAAATGGTCACAAGGAATATTCCGGTGTGATCTCGGGAGGGAAACTCGAAGGGAAGACCGAGAAAGGCAAAGCTTTTTCCCTAACCAAGGCAAACCGCGTAAGCCCTACCATGGGCAAAAAGTCACCCAAAGGCGGCATCGTACTCTTCGATGGTTCAAGCAAAGAAGAATGGCAAGGTGGCCGCGTTGACGAGAAAACAAAACTTCTCAACACCGACGGCAGCGACATTAGTACTAAGCGTAAGTTCAACGACTATCTTATGCATATCGAATTTCTCCTTCCCTACCGTCCCGCCGCACGAGGACAAGGTCGCGGTAACAGCGGTTTCTACCATGTGGACCACTACGAGATGCAAATTCTCGACTCCTTCGGGCTCGAGGGGCTCAACAACGAATGCGGTGGCATCTATTCGCAGAAAGCCTCCGACGTAAACGGATGCTTTCCACCGCTTAGCTGGCAAACCTACGACGTAGATTTCAAGAACGCTCGCTCCAAGAACGGTAAAAAAACGGCAAATGCCATTCTTACCGCTCGTTTAAACAGTATCCTTATCCACAACGGATATGAAATCCCAGGTAAGACCGGAGGGTCACGTGCTGATCCCGAAGGAACTCCCGGACCGATTAAATTACAAGGGCACGGGAATCCACTCCAGTTTCGCAACATCTGGATCTTGGAAAAGTAAAGTTTCGCATCCCCCAGTCCAAGCGAAGTAATTCCATTTTGGATGGTCGCCTTTGACGGTGCCGGAAAAAGGTGCATTGAAACAAGTTCTTTGGGGGCACTAGCTACATCACCCACACTTGAAGCCTAGCCTTAACCCTCGGCAAACGATTTCTTTGGATCACCGCATCACCTCGAAAAACCTGTCTTGAACGATGACCCGAAAGGGATTTCAGTAACTTTTTCATGCTGAATCCCTTGCTGAACAACTCCCTCGTACGCGAACAGGATCGCCGCCGCTATGCAGATGGGGACATGGCGCTCACCGTTTGGTTCGACGCACATGGCGGAATCTTTGCCTTCGAATTGATATTTGATCTCTTGCTTGAGGAATACGCAGTTCGTCATACTAGAGGCAAACTGGGCAAATACTTAAAAATTTCAGAAGGAGAGCTCAAGCCGGGTAGACACCAAAAACAAGTTTTAGGCTCACAAAACTATTCACTACCGTCATCACGCTTGGAAAATTTTGAAGCTCGAGCCAACAACCTTCCAATGAAGATTCGCGAACATATAAGCGAATCTCTCTCGAGGATGATTGCCGAAGGGGAGTAGACGAAGATTGACGATTAAGGCACCAATCATGAGAACAAAATAGCTTTCGATCAAATCCTCAATGCCAAGCAACAAGAAATTATGTATAAAATACTCATCAGTTCAATTCTCAGCATCAGCTCGGTTGGCTTTCTCTTTCCAGAAAAAGGCACTGCCTCAGTTGTGCTTAAAAAGGACGACGTCGCAGTTGTTGTTACGGTGGACGGCAAACTCTTCACCAAATACGTCTACAATGACGAGAAGCGAGCGAAGCCAATCTTGTACCCGGTGATAGGGCCGAACGACATTCCCATGACTAGACGATACCCAATTGAAGAAGCCGGAGAGGGAGAAGCCAAGGATCACCCTCACCATGCCTCGCTTTGGTATACTCACGGGGAAGTAAACGGTATCAGCTTTTGGCACATCGGGAAGGATACCGGAAAAATTATCCACGAAAAATTCCTAAAACTGGAAGGTAACGTCATCGCCACTCGAAACAAGTGGGTTGATTCAAAGGGGCAGGTCGTGTGCCGTGACGAGAGCATGCTCGCTTTTCACGGTGAAGGCGACGACAGGGCAATCGACGTAACGGTAAAGATTCTCGCCGATTCCGGCGACGTCACTTTCGGCGACACGAAGGAAGGGTCAATGGGGATAAGGTCCAACCCGATTCTTCGCCTAAAAGGATCGGTCGCCAAAGGCAAAGCACTCAACAGCGCCGGCGACACTGGCCAGGCGCTGTGGGGGAAACGGGCCTCTTGGGTCTCCTACTGGGCCCCACTGGACAAAAAAGTGGTTGGCTTCTCCATCTTCGATCATCCCACCAATCCCAGACACCCGACTTGGTGGCACGCCCGCGACTACGGCTTAGTAGCCGCCAATCCTTTCGGAATCCACAACTTCGAAAGAAAACCAAAGGGTACGGGGGACATGAAAGTAAAGAATGGTGAGTCCGTAACCTTCCGCTATCGTTTTCTCTTTCATGCAAATGACGCCAAAACCGCAGGCATTGCAAAAAGGTACGAGGATTGGGCGAAATAGAACGGGAGGCTATGCCCGTGGGGCAAAAATCTGCTTTAACGGGAAATACGGATATTGACCCCGCTCCTACGCGAAAACCCGGAGGAGGTTCCAATGAACCCGCCGTTGATGCCGTTTAATGAAACACCTCCCGCAAAAGGATTTACGTAAACCGGGGAAGGGCCTCTAGGCAAAATAACAACGGAGGTATTCGCCGGAATACCATTAGTAAACACAATTTGGCTGGGTTGTTGATAAAGGATGGGGCCGGATACACTCGGAAGTCCCATAAAATTACCTCCCATTACCATCGGACCACCCACGCCGACGGAGATCGCAGAGCGTGACCGAAAGCCAATGCGAGCCTGCCAGTTGTTCTTTACCAAATCAAAGGTCACACCCGTGGTACTAAATCGATTATACCTGCTCGCCAATCGATCATAGCCATTCACCCAAGCTAAAAACGGGGTCGGGCCATTTCCAATGACGACGGGGCGATAGCCGGGACCATACAATATAGCCTGCCCATACCCAATCCCTCCGGCATTCAACATTTTCATAAGCAACTGCAGATGCCCGGGATATTCCTTGCCATAAATAAAATAGCTTTCCTTGGAACCGGTTTGCCAACGCAACACGTAGGTTTGGTCAGCCCCGCTAAAAAGTGAGATTGCACTTTCAAATGTACGACCATCCTTGCGACGAATCTGTACGATTTCGGATTCCTCGTCATAAGAAATGACGGAAGCATCGATCTTTCGCACTCCATCCGCGCTTGTAAAAACTCTCCCAAGCAAAGGGATGGTGAACGTGGCCAAAAGGAAAACTGAGAGGAGATGCCTCATGTAGATAGTACATAAGCGTACTATCTCCCCTTCCGCAGGTCAAATGATTATAAAGGTTTTTCTTTTATTGTACCTGAGGGCACTATGAGGTTTTATGTTGGTAATACCTATTTCAAATACCCTATAAATCCCACTGAAAGGAAATCCTACCGTGTCCCGTAATTTCATGAATTCTGTGCTCATCGTCGTTGCCTCGACCTTCGGCTTGGCTTCTATTCAAGCCGCGGAGCCCGCTTTCGGCATAAAACCCAACGTGATCCTCGTCATCACCGACGATCAAGGTTACGGACCGGTTGGTAAACATGGGCATCCTTGGATCAAGACTCCAAGCCTTGATGCCCTGCACGGTCAAAGCACCCGCTTTGAACGTTTCTTGGTTAGTCCAACCTGTTCTCCAACTCGGGCAGCACTCATGTCGGGTCGTCATCCGATGAAAAACGGGATCACTCATACCATTCTGGAGCGCGAGCGGATGGCCCTGAGCACGGTTACTCTTCCTCAGGTTCTGTCCAAGGCTGGTTATACCTCGGGGATTTTCGGGAAGTGGCATCTTGGAGACGAGGAAGCCTATCAGCCTCACAAGCGCGGTTTCGACGAGGCTTTCATTCACGGGGCGGGAGGAATTGGCCAAGCTTACAAATGTTCTTGTGCCGATGCACCCGGAAACAAGTACTTCAACCCGACCATTCGTCACAACGGATCATTCGTAAAAACCGAGGGCTACTGCACCGACCTGTTCTTCACCGCAGCACTCGGTTGGATCAAGAAGATGAAGGAAGGAGACAAACCCTTCTTTGCCTATGTCACTACCAATGCTCCGCACGGTCCCTTCATCGCACCGCCCTCCAATACAAAGCGTTTTACGGATTTAGGTTTTTCAGGAAAGACTGCCGGATTCTACGGGATGATCGAGAACATCGACGAGAACATGGGCCGCTTGATGAAGAAGTTGGATGAATGGAAGCTTAACGAAAACACCATTCTCATATTCATGTCCGACAACGGCATGACGGGAGGGGGCTCGGGACGTGGAAAAGTCGGAATTTCCAAGGACGGCAAACCCATGGAAGCGTACAACGCCAACATGAAAGGACAGAAGGGTTCTCCTGACGAAGGTGGAGTTCGCGTTCCTTTCTTCGTGCGCTGGTCTGGCAAGCTCAAGGCTGGCAGAGAAGTAGACCACCTTGCCGCCCACATCGACCTTTTGCCCACGTTAGCGGACATTGCCGGGATAGACGAGTTGCCAAAAGGGCAAGTGGAGGGCCGAAGCTTGGTCCCTCTTCTGAAGAACCCGAAAGCCAACTGGAAGGATCGTCATCTCTTTACGCAGGTTGCCCGCTGGAGGACCGGTTCAGAACCGACCGACCATATGTGGAAAGGTTTCGCCGTGCGCAACGCCTGCTACCGTCTGGTTGGGAACAGCCTCTACGACATGAGGAAGGATCCGTTCCAGAAGACCGACGTTGCATCCAAGCATCCCGAGGAGATCAAGTCCATGCGGGCCGCCTACGAAAAGTTCTGGAAAGAAGCCCGCCCCTTGATGGTAAATGAAAAGGCTCCCATGTCCCCTACCCGTCCCTATCACGTTCTACACGCCAAGCAACTAAAGGAAGGCGGCATCCCCAACTGGCAACCACCCAAGTTGTAAGGCTCGCTGCAAAATACCATGAGTGACTCACCAAAACTTACCGCCCCTTGGGGCAACACAAAAGGTTCCTCGGGAAATGTATCGAGACGTTCGGCCTTCAAGTGGGTAGCCGCCGCCGCAGGAACGGTCGCCACCGCGACGGCAACCACTTCGGCTACCGCCGCTCCCCGCAAGGCCGACGAGCGACGCAGTTCGCCCAAACGCTACAAGATGAAGAAGTCCATCAACCAGTGGGCCTTTCCCTATCCGGAAAGAATGAACCTGCGAGAATGCCTGCAACTGGCCAAGGACGCGGGATTCGACGGCATCGAGCTGAACTACGACCTGGAAAACGATCTCTCTCCGAAGAGCGGCACCAAGGAGTATCATGCCATTCGCAAGATGGCGGATGATATCGGAATCGCGATAAGCGGTCTTTGCTCCTTCCTCTTCTGGCCCTACCCGTTGACCAGCAACGATCCCAAGGAAAGAAAACGGGGCATGGAATTGGCGGGGCTCATGACCCAGGCTGCCCACGATCTCGGTGTGGAAAACCTACTCGTCGTGCCGGGAGCCGTCCACATGCCTTGGCGCGAAGACCACGATCCCACTCCCAATGATGTCTGCGACAAGCGAGCACGCGAGGCCATCAAGAAGCTTCTCCCCACTGCCGAGAAGCTAAAGGTTAAGCTCAACATGGAGAACATCTTCTTCAACGGCTTTCTGCTCTCGCCTGAGGAAATGATCAATTTCGTCGATCCCTTCGATAGCGAGTACGTGAACGTTCATTTCGATACCGGCAACATCATGCTGTTCCAATTTCCCGAGCACTGGATACCCCAGCTCGGCAAACGAATCCAAAACGTCCACCTCAAGGAATTCTCCAAGAAAGGCACCGACCATTCACTGGAGTCGTTTCGCCCTCTCCTCGACGGTACCACAAACTGGCCCGCGGTGATCGAGGCCTTCGACGAGACCGGGTACAACGGCTACCTGACTTTCGAGTACTTCCACCCCTATCCCCACTATCCGGAAGCTCTCATCCATCAAACCGCAGATTCCCTCGACCGTATGCTCGGCATCCATTCGTAAGTTAAGCCATGACCCGATTCTCCATCCTTCTCTGGTGTTCCCTGTTCGCCACTTTCATCTCCCAGGCGAAACTCAAAGTGTTCGTGCTCGCCGGACAGTCCAATATGCAAGGAGCAGGGCAAGTGGAAATGAAGGAAAACAGCCGCAACGGAGGACGGGGCACCTTGGCCTATCTGGTCAAAAACGAGAAAACGGCCAAGAAGTACGCCCACTTGATGAACAAAAAAGGCGAGTGGATCACCCGCCAGGACGTCTGGATCCGCTACGATGACCGACAAGATGGGTTGCGCCCCGGGTTCGGTTACCGTAACACAAGCATAGGTCCCGAATTAGGGTTCGGCTCGGTGGTGGGAGATGCCATCGACGAACCAGTGTTGCTCATCAAGACCTGCTGGGGTGGCAAGAACGTGATGGTTGATTTTCGCTCACCTTCCGGAGGCATGCCTCCGAAAGCATTGATGGAACGCATACTGGCTGGTAAAAAGAAGCGGGAACCGGATGCCACCATGAAAGACGTCGAGGCCCAAGTCGGATTTTATTATCGCGAGATGGTTCGTCTCGTGAACGAAACCCTCAAGGACATCAAAAAGAGCTACCCCGCCTATGACGACAAAGGGTACGAGTTGGTTGGTTTCGGATGGCACCAAGGTTGGAACGACGGAGGCAGCATGGACAACGTCAACGCTTACGAGGAAAACCTCAGCAACATCATAAAGGACCTCCGCAAGGAATGGAAAGTGCCCAATTTGCCAGTGGTCATTGGGGTCAGCGGATTTGGTGGGCGCAAGCAATCGGTCGACCGACGCCTCGGCATCATAGCGGCCCAGCATGCCGTGGCCAAACGCAAGGAATTCAAGGGCACGGTCGCCAGCGTGGAAACTCGCGACTTCTTTCGACCAGCCGAAGTATCTCCCTCACGACAAGGCTACCACTGGAACGGCAACGCCGAGACCTTTTACCTCATCGGGGAAGGTATGGGGCAAGCCATGGTGAAGTTGCTCAAGCAATGAATTCGCTTTCAGCCTGTTGAATCCGACAGCTGAAAAAATTGTCAGGAAAATGGATGACCGGGAGTATTCTGGTATTAGCTATTACATTTTACAGTTATAGAGACCGTAGCGCGCAACACAAAGCCAGTACGGGCATATAACCTCCGAAAGCGAAAGAAATAAACCTATGTCACAAGAAAATACATCGAAACCAGCCAGCAGTGATGTCGAAGCTATCAAGAAGTTGAGAGAGGCTCGAGATCAGATAATAAGCGAATTGCGCAAGGGGATCGTCGGAATGGATCAGGTTATTGACGAACTCCTGATTTCAATTTTCTCTAAAGGCCATGCACTGCTCGAAGGAGTGCCTGGTCTCGCCAAAACGCTGTTGATCAGCTCTATATCCGACTGTCTGTCGCTGTCATTCAAGCGTATTCAGTTTACACCAGACCTGATGCCCTCGGACATCACCGGGACCGAGATGCTGCAGGACGACCCGGAGACGGGCAAGCGGCACTTCTTGTTCAGCAAGGGGCCGGTCTTCTCGAACATCCTCCTTGCTGATGAGATCAACCGTACTCCTCCCAAGA
>JACNJI010000300.1 GCA_014382645.1 Verrucomicrobiota bacterium
GACATCGGCGTCTGGTACGGAACGAAATACCCGGACACGAAGCGCGGCATCTTCCGCAAACGCTTCAGCGTGCCGGACGATTGGCGCGCGCAGGGGCAGACCTGGCTCTGGATCCGGGGGGCGAGTCCAGGCTATCCCACCCTGCCGGGCGGCAAGATGCAAGTCTATCTGGACGGCAAGCCCGTGACGGGCGGGGAACACGGCTACATTTGTGAGAACATCACCGCCCGTTTGACGCCGGGCGAGCACACGCTTGCGGTGGCGACCGAAACGCTGTCGGTCATCGGCGGCATTGTCGGCAACGTCTGGCTGGAACATGTCCCGGAACCAGCGGCCCGGCAGTCCCTGGCCGGGGACTGGAATGGGGTGCAACTTCCCGGGAATACGAAAATGGAGCGTGACCAGGTGCGCCGTACGTTCGTTCCGGACCCGGCCATGAAGGGGAAACGGGCGCTGCTCTGGATTGAAACGGAGGGGGACACCGTCGCACGTTTCTTCCTCAATGGCCGGCTGATCAACCGGGATTTTGCCGGGAGGCATGCCATGGTGGACATCACCCCCTTCCTGCAATACGACCGTCCCAACGACCTGTCGCTGATGTCGCAGTACCCCAAGCATACTACGGAGGTGAAGGTGGTGGAGATACGCTATTACGACCCGGATCAACTGTAGTCGGGGATTGAATCAACAAGACACTGTTATCTAAACACACAAGGAGAGAAAAATGACGACAATAGAACAAAACGGAGAACAAGCATGAAGATAAGATCAACAACAAAAGTATTATTGGCTGGTTTGATTGTTATTGGCAGTTTCGGCGCCAGTCTTTTTGCCGGGGAGCTGCGCGGGTTTGGCAAGGTAAACGAATCCAAGCTGGAGACAAGCGGCAACGTGACCGGGCGCAGGTTTGTCTGCGAGAATCCGGAAAAGGCCAGGGTCCTGATGCACAAAGTGGGGCGGGATCTCTCCCAAAGCGCGACCGAAAAGGCAAGCTGGGAGAAGGTAACGATCGGCCAGCATCAGGCCAACGTTCTCGTCCGTCCCGGCCAGGGCAGTTATCTGCCGGTCTGCAAGGGCAAGGACGTGCTGGTTTATACGTCGCGGGTCCAGTCCCTCCATCGGCCAAGATTGTTCGAGCGATCAACTTCACTGCCTCTGGTGGGATCGAGGCAGATGGGTTCACAAACGATTCAGGCGGACTCTTCGGTGAGAAAAAAGGGTTCGGGTGGCGACACGACCTTTCCGGAAATACCCGACTACGCAATTCTGGAAAAAACAGCCTCCGAAATAGTTTCGTCTTTACTCGCGGCCATAACCTTTGGGAATATGTCCTGCCAAACGGAAAGTACTTGGTAGATTTGTCTATCGGGGATTTGGAACACAAACAATTGGGCCAAAACCTAACCGTCGAAAGCCAAGTGGTGTTTCGCAACCTCACGACGCCAAGCGGTCATTTTGCGGAAAAACGAGTTGAAGTGGAGGTTCAGGACGGCACGCTGACAATCGAGATCGGACTCCATGCGAGTGCGAAAATCAAGGCTAGCTTAGATCAAGACAAACACGGCAACTCAAACACTTGCCTGAACTGGATTCGAATCCTCGCAAAACCATAGCTCCTGAATTTAAAGATACCATGAAAAATTCCATCACCTTTTTTTGCGCCTTGGCCTTCACTTCTCTGCTGACAGCCCAACCGAACCAGCCCGTGCCCAAAGCAAAGTTGCTGAAACTAACCGGCGACTTCGAGAAAGCCTCGCTCAGCAAGGACATCCGCATTCTTTGGCTCTATGGGCCGGAGGACCACAAGGGAGGCGAACACGACTACATTCGGGTCAAGGAATTGTTCGTGCCCTTGTTGAAGAAGATTCCAGGTGTTTCCGTCGACGAAGCCTATCAGTTCCCTTCCCAAGCCCAGTTCGACAAGGCGGACCTGTTGATTCAGTACCTTCATCAACCTGCCATCACGGACAAGCAGTTCGCGAGCTACCAGAAGTTCGTCGATGACGGTGCAGGGGTGGTGTCCATTCACGAATCATGCATCATTCGACCGATTGACCGGGCCCACAAGTTGGCCGGCTGCATCGGGTGCTCCTGGAAAGGCAACAAAGACTCCCGCTGGAGCAAGTTCAGCCGGAAGGAACCACTTTTCCTCAACACGAAGCACCCTGTATTTGCCGGCTTGCCCAAGAGCATCCGGTTCAACGACGAATCGTATTGGGACATGATCCAGCGCGACAAGGTGGAGGTCATCGGGGCAGTCGGCACCGCGGCCAACACGGAGGCCCAATCATTCGCCGAGGTGCTCAGCTCAAAAGGAGCACGGGGACAGGCATTCTGGACCTATACCTCGGGAAAGGGACGCGTCTTCGGGACGACCACCGGGCATTTCACCTACACCTACCACGATCCGATGTACCGCTTGCTCCTGGTGCGGGGTATCGCCTGGGCCCTGGAAGAGAAACCGGAAGCCTTCATGCCGATCGTCTTTGCAGGAATCACCGATGACAAGGGAATGGTCGGCACGAGAGACACGATGATGAACTACAAGAACCGCAGGAAGTAAGACCGTTCATTTCAACCAAAACCTGTTTTTGAAATGTAGAACAAAACCAGTGTCGTCAACAAGTTGACCCAGATTCAAATAAGTTCTCAACTTGATCATGTTTGAAATCTTAAATGGCATATTCGAAACCTCTCATGTTGCAATTATACTCATCTGCGGATTGATGGCGGATAACATGCTGAATAAAGATAAAATAAAGAAAGCACGTCTTTTTCGTATGCCCTCACTTCGTCCAGCCAATCTGCCCCAA
>JACNJI010000204.1 GCA_014382645.1 Verrucomicrobiota bacterium
GGCATACCGCAAGGCGGGCAGGGTGCATTGCTCGGCGTTCTGAATCAAGGATTCAAGCGGGCCGCATTACCTACCGAAGCCGGGATAGGTTCGGCTTCAATCGCACACTACGCCGTCCGCCCAAAATATCCGGCGAGCGAAGGGCTGGTAAGCCTGTTGGCACCCTTCATCGATACGGTTTTGGTCTGTACCATGACTGCCCTCGTCATCGTGGTGACAGGTCAATGGGAGGTAGGGGCATCCAGTTTCGCTGAAGGGGTAAGTCTCACTTCGGACTCTTTTGAATCGGTCATCAGTTGGTTTCCGCTGGTACTTACCTTGGCTGTGCTCCTGTTCGCCTTTTCCACGATGATCACATGGTCTTACTACGGTCAACAGGCTTGGGCTTTCGTATTCGGGAGAGGTCGCCAAGCGGATCTCGCCTACAAACTCATTTTCTGTCTCTGCATTATACTGGGATCGGCCATGAGCTTGGACAAAGTGATTGATTTCTCCGACGCCATGATCTTTGCTATGTGCTTCCCCAACCTAATCGGTCTCTACTTTCTGATGCCTGAAGCCCGACGGGAACTGGAAATGTACCTACGCGAAATACGAAAAGGTCGACTTTCGGTATCGAAATGAGGTTTCATCTTGCTTTTGCCTTGAAATAAAAAACTCAACAGTACGTTTTTTGCTTTCCTCATGTTCATTAAGCGTGCTAATTAAATTTCAATTTGTTTTTCTGAATTTTTACTTATATCTTATCTTCTGAACAAATACCCCTAACGACACAATGGACGACGATACAGTACACATATCCGATTCGGAAGAATCCCAAGCAGCCATATCTAGATTGGTCAAAGTAATCGAAAATTGGGCTTCGAAAGAAAGTCAAAAATCCGATTACGAACTATCCGCCTTCGGTGCCGCCTTGGCTACAGGCATTGTTGCGTTCCACGAAATCTCCGCTAAAGACTGTCGTGCGTCCCCGGGATTAATGTCTGCCGTTTCTCGTGCTCACAAGCATCTGACGAGGCAGCATCAGCAATTCGATTCCGAAATCGACAAGATGCACTTGAAGTTTGCTCAGGAAATGGAAGAACTCGATTTGAAGATCATTCGAGACAGAAAAGAGTTCAAGACTTACCTTTCGTCTCTACTTTTCGCGGAAGAATACAACAAATTGCGCAAATCCGTTGGAGCCCTTTTCGAAACACTCGACGCCAAGGCTAACTACCGAGAAGATACAAGTCAAACCGCCTCGGAAGCAGCTCAGTAAGTAAACCCTCCAACGGCTGGCCAATTAGGCTGGTCTGCAGTATTAGGAATCAACAATTCCAATAGAGTACTACTTCACAGAGAGCATTCGAAGCCCCAAGCTTAACCATGCCGGCATGGTGATCAGACAACCCGCAAAGGTGGCCAAAATAGTACGCAACGCAATTCCCGTGTCACCATCATAGGATTTGACAATGACGATGGCGAACACGCCCGCCGGCATAGCTGCTTGAACCACCAACACCTCCCTTAGCCACGACAGCTCATGGGGGAATGGCGCAAGAGCCACGATGGTCATAAACACCGCAGGCACCAACATAAGGCGAACGGCGACTGCACCCGCTTCCACTCGCAGACCGGTGCCGCCTTTTTTTTCACGCAAGAGATCCAACACGCTACCACCGATCAAAAGCAACCCCACGGGAATGGCGCAGGCGGCCAAGGCATCCACTATTTCGAACACAAACGACGGCAGCCCCGCCCTGCCCCCCACCGCAGTCAAGACCGCAGCCAAGACAATGGCTACTGCCGGAGGATTCACCAGTCGCCGCCAGCTGGGAGTCCCCCCTATCAATATCATCACGCCCACCGTCCAGATGGCGATCTCTACCCCCAAGTTGAAAATGATCAATTTCCCTACGAACGCTTCCCCGAACAAAGCTTCCCCCACGGGAAAGGCAAAAAAGCCATAATTGAAAATACCAGTGGAAAAAATGAAGCTCTTGCCCTGCTTCCTCGAAAGCCCGATCAGACGAACAGCCAAGATGCTAAATCCGAACCCAATAACAATGGCAAGAAAACCCGCCACCGGAGCCATCGCGAAAATCGTTGGCTCCCGTAACCCTTCATGCCCCACAAGATACCGCAGGATGAAGCAAGGGTAAAGCAAGCGAATGGTAAGCGTTGCCAAGGAGGCATCAGCTTCCGTCCGAAACCATCCGAACCGTCGGGTGAAGCAACCCAACAGGATGATCCCTATCGGCAACACCAAAGCCGAAACGATATTCAAGAAACCCGACACCCGGAGATAAAAACTTCACAATAAGCCTCAATACTAAAAAAAGGGCAATAACCCTTTATCAAACCACTGGCCTCAAGCTGGTGCCCCCACGAGGAATCGAACCTCGATCTACGGTTTAGTCGGTTGTTAGTATAGTCATTCGGTTCTCTTGATAATATGGAATCCGAACGGCGTTCCCACCACTTCGGAGACTCCATCCACATCAAGGGCGAATGCGGCTGCGGCGAAGGCTTTGGCCATGGTTTCGAAGGTGAACCTTTCCTCGGTCACCGATCTTGGTCTTGCTTGGACCGTCAGAGTTTTCTCGAGCAACGGAGGCGAAATCTTTTCCTTCGTCTACTATTTGCGTTCAAAGAGAATCGGCCCGTGCCTTGGCTTCTTCCTTGGAACGGGTTTAAATGGACGGGGCTGATCTGGATGCCCCCTGGTAGGGCCACAAGAACATGGGAGGCGTCCTCAGGGGCCGCTTGTTCCTGCCACCGCTTGAGGATGTTGGACCGTTGTCACGGAATCACCTCCGACGGCGA
>JACNJI010000264.1 GCA_014382645.1 Verrucomicrobiota bacterium
ATGGAATGCGCAGAGCTTGCAAAGAAAAAGGGGCTATCGGTGGTAGCCGGCTTTGGCTGGCGTTACCATGAGGCGCGCCGGGAGTTCTACAAACGTATTCATGCCGGAGAGATCGGCGACTTGCTTTCCGTTTACGGCACCTACTATACGGGGCCCGTCAAGCCTATGCCCGAGGACTCTTCTCGAAAGGAAGATTGGAGCGACATCGAATGGCAGGTGCGCAACTGGTATAACTTCGCTTGGTGTGGTGGCGATGGATTGATCGAGCAGGCCGTGCACAGTGTAGACAAATTAGGCTGGGCTATGAAGGACAAGCCACCTGTCAGTTGTGTAGCCGTGGGCGGTCGGCAGATTCCCAACAATTCAGGAAATATATTCGATCACTTCGAGATCAATTATCTCAACGACGAAGGTGTTCGGAGTTATCTAGGTTGTCGCCAGCAACGAGGTTGCCACAACGAGAACAACGACTACCAGCTCGGAACCGAGGGTAGGGCAGAGATCGCAGGTGGACGTTGTGTCATTCACCATCAGAAGGGTCGCTGGGATTACCGGGGACCTCAGCCGAACATGTATCAAGTGGAGCACGACGAGATGTACCTCGCGATTCGCAGAGGTGAGCCGATCAATGACGGCCAGCGCATGTGCACCAGTACCCATGATGGCTCTCATGGGAAGAATGGCTGCTTATACCGGCCGTCAGGTTAGTTGGGATATGGCCATGAATTCCCAAGAGGATCGTTTCCCAAAGGATTTGAACTGGAATACGGGCAAGCACGAGGTTCCGCCTCTGGCTACCCCTGGAATCAGTCAAACTAAGTGGGGCTGAGCCCTCGAACTGCTTTTCAGGCTACGCTCTAGGTCGCCGCGGAGTGACCCGAATGAGCCTGAATTGTAATTTTAGGCAAAAGGCTAAATACTCTTTTACCCACTTGCCAATTGTGGGTTTGAGAGTTATATAAGGATGGCATGTCAGATAGCTCCATCACCTCGGATCGCATCCGAAATATTGCCATCATAGCGCATGTCGATCACGGCAAGACTACTCTCGTCGACCAAATGCTGAAGCATTCCGGAGCCTTCCGGGAAAATCAGGTATTGGAGGATCGAGCCATGGATTCGATGGACCAGGAGCGTGAGCGAGGCATTACCATCAAGGCAAAAAATACATCGGTGAGGTGGAAGGACCACCTCGTTAACATCGTAGATACTCCTGGTCATGCCGATTTCGGAGGAGAGGTGGAGCGTGTTATGAAGATGGTCGATGGCGTCATGCTAGTGGTCGACGCCTATGAAGGTCCGCAGGCTCAAACTCGATTTGTTTTGAAAAAAGCCTTGGCCGCTGGCCTTACCCCGATCGTCTTCGTAAACAAGATCGATCGACCCAACGCTCAACCGATCGAAGTACAGGATAAAGTTCTCGAGCTCTTTCTCGATCTTGATGCCAGCGATGAGCAATTTAATGCACCTTTTCTCTACGGCAGCGCCAGGGACGGTTTTACAGTCAAGCACCCGGATGATTCTCCCGAAGGTATGACGCTTCTTTTCGAGACCATTCTATCCACTATTCCCGCCCCCGCGATCGAAGAGGGTGGGGCATTCAAGATGCTTGTGTCGAATATCGATTGGTCCGACTACGTGGGCCGTATCGCAATTGGTAAGATCCTCTCCGGATCAGCTGTTATTGGTGATGCCGTTTGGCGTTTGCACTCTGACAGGGCTCCTCAGCGAGGAAAGATTTCAAAAGTATTCGAATACACTGCCCTTTCCACTCAGGAAACATCCGAAGGCGTTGCGGGGAACATCGTAGGAATTTCCGGTTTCGAAGACGTCGACATCGGTGAAACGATTGGAGGGAACGAGGAGATTGAACCCATACCTTTCGTCGAGATCGATCCTCCCACGGTGATGATGTCCTTTTCGGTGAACGAAGGTCCCTTCGCCGGATTGGAGGGTGCTCGCGTCACCTCACGTGAAATTCGCGAACGTTTAGTACGCGAAGCTCGCACAAACATTTCCATTAAGTTGGAAGACACCGACAATGCCGTAGAGTTCAAGGTCAGCGCGCGTGGGGCTATGCAGGTCGCGGTCGTTGTTGAAGAGATGCGCAGGGAAGGTTTCGAGCTACTGGTCTCTCGTCCCACCGTCATCAAGAAGCAGATCAACGGCAAATGGCACGAACCTTTTGAAACCGTCTACTTGGAAGTCCCCGACGAAGCCGTCGGGGGATGCATGCAGGCACTGGCCAACCGTAAGGGGTTGGTTGAGAACATGTCTTCCAAGAATGACCGCACATCTCTTGAGGCGACGATTCCCACCCGCGGCTTGATTGGTTTCGAATTTGAACTGCTCAACCTCACCAGTGGAGAGGGAATCATGTCCCACTTGTTCAAGGAGTATCGCCCCGACAGCGGTGACATCCGTACTCGTCGCACAGGCACTTTGGTTTCCTTGGAGAAAGGCGAGTGCATGACGTACTCTTTGCACAACATGGAAACTCGCGGCAAACTTTTCATAGGCCCCGGCGACCAGGTGTACCCCGGCATGGTAGTGGGAGAAAATCCTCGCACCGAAGATCTTCCCGTCAATCCGACCAAAGCCAAGCACGTTACCAACCATCGGGCTGCAGGCAGCGACAACACCGTTACCCTTACGCCTCCCATCCGATTTTCCTTGGAACGCGCCATCGAGTACATCGCCCCCGACGAACTGGTGGAAGTCACTCCCAAAAGTATTCGTCTTCGCAAACACCTTCTCGACTTCAACGAACGGAAAAGAGCCACCAAGCGAGCCGCTCTTGCGACTGTTTGACTTGATGAACTGACTTCGTCTGTCAAGGGACCTCAAGTCCCACTCGACAGCCGTAAAGATATCTTCATTCTACCACCCTTCTCCTTTATCGAATTCGCAGCCATATCGAATTTCCTATTTGTATTCTCCGTCTTTCGATATTTGATTTGGACAAACCGAGCCCGTGAATGTTCATCTTCAGCGGGCACGGCTTTTAGTCAGTAGTAATAATTCAAATTAGGAGGATCGAATATGGCTTGGTATGCATTGAAGACATTATTGACTGCAGGGATCGTCGTACTGGTTTCGGAAGTGGCTAAGCAAAAGGCGATCTTGGGCAGCTTGATTGCATCGTTACCCTTGGTTTCCGTTCTTGGAATGCTTTGGCTTTATGGTGAAACACAGGATTCGGAAAGGTTGATCAAGCATTCAGAGGGCACTTTCTGGTATGTTATTCCGTCCTTGCCGATGTTTCTGTTCCTTCCGTGGCTAATGCGGAAGGGAGTAGGGTTTTACGGAGCCCTTGGGGCCGGTTTGGTTCTGACGCTGGCCCTTTATCTTTTGACGGCCAAGCTCATGTCCAAGTTCGGGATGAACCTGTGATCAATCATCGAACCATTCGTCTTCTTCGTCGAAGGCGGGTACAGGAACGTTTATGATCTTCAGCTTGCCCACTGCTCGGTGTCGGCATCCCGGCTTTATGAGGACAGCCGATCCGGGGCTTACGGGAACGGACTCGCCGTCTAGCTCGAAGTTTCCTTCGCCCTCCAGCACATAGTATATTTCAGTCATTTTCTTGTGGTAGTGAACGCGACTATTCTGGGAAATCTCCACGACGTGCATAGAGGCTACGGAATTATCGGGTGCGACGAATGCTCGTTTGGAAGTGCCGCAAGGGCAGGGCGTACCTTTGATCGAAGCGAAGTCGGCAAGCTGGTAATTCTTTTCTTTGCTCATGAATGGTATTTCTTCTCTTAGCTCCTTCTCGGCGAGACTTTTATTGCTTTTGACTTCAGGTCTTCGCGTGAAGAGGCTAGTCTTGCCTTTATGAAATATTTGTTCTTTGCGGCTGGATTATTGGGAGCTTCGGGTGTGCTTTTGGGAGCTCTTGCCGCTCATGGGTTGCGTGAGGTGTTCGAGGTCGACCCCAGAAAGGGAGAAGCTTTTGGGACTGCCGTGGATTATCACTTGCTGCATGCGGTGGGACTGTTAGCGCTTTCCGTTGCCGTCGGAAGTAAAAACGAAGTTTTTGCCAGACGGAGCAGAAAGGCGGGGTGGATCATGGTGATCGGAACCTGCCTGTTTTGCGGTACTATCTACGCATGGGCTTTGGGCGGACCGAAGTGGTTGGTGCATGTTACGCCTTTGGGTGGAGTAACCTTGGTGGTATCATGGATAATGGTGGCTTGGGCGGGACTCGCATTGACTAGGGGAGGGAACTCTGTTTAAATCATCTTATGTCTAACAAAATTCTGATTACCTCGATATGGGCAGCCAGCGTGGCTCTCGCCTATTGGCTAGGACTTGAAGGTGGAAGCGAGTTCCCTGCCTCCAATGAGAAGTCGAAGGGTGGCGGAGAGATTGCCAGTGGGCCTCTTTCAACTGTGAAAAACACACCCAAGTCGCCCTCTCCGACAGGCTTGAATGCTAGTACGATTGGCTCTCGACAGGAAGAAGTCTCCAAGGCACTGGCTTCAAGCCTTGTGACGGTCGACGAACGCCTTGAGGTCGAGTCGAAGCAAAAGTCTTTGCTCAAGCGTCTCCGGTCTGGCAATCCCGTGGAGCGCCTAGCTGCATTCACCGAGGTTCTCAACGATCCGACATCGGCCAATCTGTCGTCTGCAATAGACGCCTATAAAGCTTTGCCTGAAGGTCATACTCGTTTCAGTGAACTGCGCTTGCTCACTTATGCGTGGTCTCAAGTGGATCCTGCCGGAGCCTTGGAGTGGGTCGGGCAGTTGGAGCGTTTTGAAAAGCATATTGGTTCCAGTTCGGTTCTTGATGCTTGGTCCCGAAATGATCCCAATGCGGCCATCGAATGGGCGAAGAGCAATTACGAAGGAGACGACAACCCTTACTTTCCCGGTATTATTAGTGGAATGGCTGAAAAGGATTTTGCCGGAGCAACTCAATTGATGGAGTCCATGCCCTATGGTCGAAATCGCGGAAGAGCCGCATCCATGATGTTGGAAAAAGTCTGGAACAAGGGAGAAGATGCGGCCGTCAACTGGGCGAACGAACTGGAATCCGATAGCTTGAAGGAGTTTGCCGTCGGACGATTGGCCGAAAAGATTGCTCGCGAGGATCTGGATCGCGCCGCGGGTTGGGCAGGCCGGATGGAGGAGGGCGAAATAAAGCGTCGTGCAGTGGAGTCCGTCGCTGATCATTGGGCGGAAAAAGATCCTGTGGCTGCAGCTGAGTGGGTGGACGGATTACCTAAAGTTGCCAGTCGTTCGGAAGGGATGCAGGACGTTGTTCGCGAATGGGCTCGCAAGGACCCCGCCGCTACCGCCGAGTGGTTGAACAAGTACCCGGCCGGTGTTGAGATGGATAAGCCAGTGGAGGCCTTTGTACGATCCGTGGCTCAGACAGATCCTCAGAATGCCCTTACCTGGGCGGAGTCCATTTCGGATGAAAAAAGGCGCGAGGAGGTGGTCAAAGACGTGAATCGCGTGATTGAACGCCAGCAGGCTGCTGCTGCCGCAGGAGAAGCACCTCGCTCCGACAACCGTGGGCGTGGCGGACGTGGCGGGCCTTCTTTCGGTTCTCCTCGCTGAGTAATCCCTTCGGACGAAGCCCGTTCTGGTTTCGGCGTTGCAAATACGCCTGATACCGGCATTTCACATCCTTCACGTTCGTAGGCGAAAACCTGTTTTGAAATTGTCGCATAGATGAAGTTCGAATTTACGCAGAAAGAGTACCGCACCCTGGTGGATATCCTCACGTTGTCGGGTATGATTTTAGATGCATATGGCCGGGGTGAAGATAGCTCCAGAAAAGGCTGCTTCGAGCTGGAGCAAAAGATTTACTCATATTTCGAGGACGTTGGATCTCGGGATTTGATTATGCGTGACCCGTCGACCGGTCAGTACGGTCGGAAATGGTCTAGTGATCGCAGTGAAACCATAGTGAAGATCCTCGACGAATACGTGGATGCTTCCTTTTGGGAAGAACTTATTGTTCGCATGGCGGAAAGAGATATGTTGGCCGACCTTGAACTCCAGGGCAAAGATCAATCCAAACTGACACTTGAAGAGCGTGAAACCTTGCTGCGGAAATACGGGGATCGTTACGATAGGGAGTTCCGGTCCAATGGGCTGAAAAGCATAATTTCACGAAGCGAGTCTTCGGAAGGCACCAATTAATCAACCTTCCTCTAATGAATGCTTCGAACAAGGTTCTGCTCGGTGCTAGCGGTCTTTCGGTGGAGCGAGACAGTTTGATCCTCCGCGACGTCGATTGGACGGTTCGGAAAGGAGAACACTGGGTTATCCTGGGCGCGAATGGATCCGGCAAGAGCACGCTGATGAAGGTGCTCAACGCTTTCATGCCTCCAACAACGGGCCGGCGGTTCTCCTTTGTCCGCGAGTACGGCGAGGACGACTGGAACGAGGTCAAGACGGGCATCGGATACGTAGGAAGTGAAATCAACCGCATGATCGAGCACGGGGAGTCAGCTCTCGACGTCATCGTCAGCGGAGCTCGGGCAATGATCAATTTCTGGGGAGAAGTCGACCCCAAGGAGCAACGAGCGGCCTCTCACATTCTTCGCCAAATCGGTTGCGGTCATCTTCGTGAACGGCACTGGCAACAGTTTTCTCAAGGCGAACGCCAAAAACTTCTTTTCGGTCGCGCTCTCATGGCCAAGCCAAAGGCGCTCTTTCTCGATGAACCTTGCGCCGGACTCGATCCGGTCGCTCGCGCAAGCTACCTTGCCTTCATGGAAACTAACATGGCAAAGCCTAAAGGCCCTGCTCTTATTCTCGTGACCCATCACATCGAGGAGATCACTCCTGGCTTCACTCACGCCTTGCTCTTGCGCGAAGGGTCTGTCGTGGCTTCCGGTCCGAAAGGAGAAATCCTCACTTCCGCCAACCTTTCCGCAACCTTCGACACCTCTGTTCGTTTGCGCCGAAAGAACGATCGCTATTCGATGACTCTCGCAAAGTAGCGCTTTTTTGAAAGGTGATTCATCTAGTGTAGAGTCATGATTATGATACCTGTTTTCTTTTCCATTGGACTCATTTTCTAGTATTCTTAGGATATTTCATCGTGTTTCCTTTTTGTTTTAGAAAGCTCTTTTTGATATCTGGCCTTGCCGCCACCGTTTATGGCGTGGATTTCAATCGTGAGGTTCGCCCTATCCTGTCGGAGCATTGCTTCCAGTGCCACGGGTTGGACCAACAAAAGAGCAAGCTGCGGCTTGACTTCGAGGAATTTGCCCACAAAGGCGGCAAGTCCGGCCTAGCGGCGGTGGCTCCCGGCAAGCCCGATCACAGCGAAATTATTCACCGCGTGACTGATCGAGACGAGGACCGAATGCCGCCGAAGGGGAAGGGTTTGTCCCAAGGACAGGTCGAGGTCTTGCGTCGCTGGATAGGGGAGGGCGGAAAGTACGACAAGCACTGGGCCTATGTTTTCCCAAAACGTTCGGTCTTGCCCACGGTCAAGGCCAAAGAGCGTGTTGCCAATGCCATCGATAATTTCACTTTGCGTCGTCTTGAGGAGCACGGCCTGACTTTTTCCGCACCTGCCGACAAGGCCCGCTGGCTTCGCCGCGCAAGCTTGGATCTGCTTGGATTGCCCCCCACGGTGGAACAATTAGACGCTTTCTTGGGCGACGATTCGGAAAACGCTCGCGAAAAGGTGGTGGATGCCTTGCAGCAGTCGCCTCGCTACGGTGAGCATTGGGCCAGACAATGGCTCGACCTGGCGCGCTACGCTGACTCCAACGGCTTTCAAGCCGATCAATTACGGGATAGCTGGGCCTTTCGCGACTGGGTGATCGATGCAATGAACGACGACATGCCGTTCGACCAGTTCACTATCGAGCAAATCGCCGGCGACCTCCTGCCTAAGGCGACTTTTTCCCAAAAGGTGGCGACTGGGTTTCACCGCACGCCTACCTGTAACGTGGAGGCAGGGGTGCATCCCGAGGAAAACCGCGTCAACCAAGTGGTCGACCGGGTTAACGCCACCGGCACCACTTGGCTGGGAACCACCATGGAGTGCGCCCAGTGCCACAGTCACAAGTACGATCCCGTTTCCCAGAAAGAGTATTACCAGCTCTTCGCCTTCTTCAACAACACGCCGCTCGAGGTGAAGGGCGGAGGGGTCAGCTTCGATTTTTGGGGTCCCACCATGGACTTGCCCTCCGACATGGTCCGCAACGGGAAAAAAAAGACCGCAGAGGCTGCACTGAAAGCCAAGAAAAAGGAACTGGTTGCCGCTAAAAAGGCTGCCGAGGCGAAATTCGAGGACTGGCTCGTTTCCCAACGCAAGAAACTGGGCAAGGAGAAGGGCTCATCCATTTGGGCGGTGCTCAAGCCGACCAAATGGAAGTCGAGCGGCAAGGAAACCTTCACCTTGCAGGACGACGACAGTTTGCTGGCTGGTGGCACATCCGGCGACAAGTCGATTTACGAGATCGAGACTGAGGCCCCTAAAGGTCGGTTGGCCTCCCTCCGCTTCGAAACCTTGCTCCATGACAGTTTGCCGAGTAAGGGCCCGGGCCGCAACCGGACCAATTCTAATCCCAACTTCGTGCTCAACGAGTTGACCGTTTCCCTGCTCGAGCCGGGCAAGAAACCCATGCCCCTCAAGCTGACCCGAGCCAAGGTCGACTTTTCCCAAGGCAACTTTTCGGCCAACGGCCTGATCGACGGCAAACGCGACCTCAGCAGCGCCTGGGCCATTTCTCCCGAGTTCGGCAAGGCCCATTGGGCGACCATGGATCTGGCGAAGCCGGTTGAGCCGGCCCTCGGTTCCAAGCTGATCTTCAAGCTGGAGCACCTCTATGGGGGCGGTCGCAACGTGGGTCGGCCTCGTTTCTCCGCCTCCCCGGAACCCGCTCGGCAACCCGCTTTGCCCAAGGAGATCGCGGACCTCCTGCGGAAGCCCAAGCCGACCGACAGGGAAACAAAGAAACTGCTGGGCCGCTACCTCAAGAGCGACGACGAATTGGCCGAGCTGGAAAAAGTGCTGGCTGCGGCCAAGAAGAAGGTCGACGCGATCAAGCCGGCCACCACCTTGGTCATGGTAGAGATGGACAAGTCGCGCGAAACACGCGTCATGTCGCGAGGCAACTACCTAGATCCCAAGCAAAAGGTGGCTCCGGGCACACCCGCCGCACTCCACCCGTGGAAGAAGGAATGGCCCGCCAACCGGCTTGGGTTCGCTCAATGGTTGGTGGATCCCGCCAACCCGCTTGTGGCCCGCGTGACGGTGAATCGATGGTGGGGACAGTTCTTCGGGAGCGGCATCGTCTCGACCGAGGAAGATTTCGGTTCCCAATGCGAACCACCAACGCACCCCGATTTGCTCGACTGGCTGGCGGTGGAGTTCATGGAGAACGGCTGGTCGATGAAGAAGCTGCACAAGACAATCGTTCTCAGCGCTACCTACGGACAGAGCTCGCGGGTCACTCCCAAGCTGTTGGAAAAAGACCCGAACAATTTGTGGTTCGCTCGCGGGCCGCGCTTCCGCCTGACCGCCGAAATGATTCGCGATAACGCCCTTCGTATTTCAGGCCTCTTGAGCGAAAAGATGGGTGGCTCCCCCATTTACCCCCCGCAACCCGACGGTCTTTGGCGGCAGACGGGGCGCAACGAGCCGAAATACGTCGCCGCCACAAACCAGGACCGCTTTCGTCGCGGCATATACGTCATTTGGAGGCGCGCCGCGCCTTATCCTAGTTTCGTCAATTTCGACGGACCCGACCGCTCTGCCTGTCATCCCAAGCGCAGTCGTACCAACACCCCCTTGCAGGCTCTCACCTTGCTTAACGACGAGGCTTACGTCGAGATGGCCTTGGGCCTCGCCGTTCGTGTATTGGAGGACAAGCCGAAGACGGACCTCGATGAACGCCTCCGCTACGCTTTCCGCCGTACCCTTGCCCGCGAGCCTGATGCCCGCGAGCTGGCCGTTTTGAGAGAACTGCACGCGGGCGAACTGTCACGTTTGAGCGAGGACAAGGTAGCGGCCAAGAAGTTGCTCGACGGGATAAAGGTGATCAAGTTCTCCGCCAAGCTCGATCCGAACCAGTTGGCGGCTTGGTTCTTCGTGGCGAACGCCTTGTTGAATCTAGACGAAACCGTGACTAAGGGATAAAGGAGCTTTCATGCACCCAATCGACACTTGGCAGCGCAACCTGACGCGGCGGCAATTGTTCCAGCGCGTGGGGATGGGCGTGGGCGGTTTGGCATTGGCCGACCTAATGGCCCACGACCTCGGAGCCTCGCCCGCCACCAACCAGGTTAGCCACTTTGCTCCGAAAGCCAAGAGCGTGATCTATTTTCACTTGGTGGGCGCTCCTTCGCACCTCGA
Organism: Verrucomicrobiota bacterium; assembly: GCA_014382645.1. GTDB lineage: Bacteria > Verrucomicrobiota > Verrucomicrobiia > Opitutales > Seribacteraceae. The sequence goes on from JACNJI010000264.1 coordinate 10,336, forward strand.
CCTCTTCGATTACAAACCGGAGCTGCAGAAGCGCAGCGGCGAGCTTTGCCCCGCCGAGATGTTCGAGGGCAAGCAACTGGCCTTCATCCGCAAGCGTCCGACCTTGCTCGGCACGAGCAAGGACTCCAAGTTCAAGTTTCGCCGCTGCGGGCAATCCGGCATCATGATGTCGAACCTTCTCCCTCACTTGCAGACCTGTGCCGACGAGATGTGCTTCGTCCGCTCCCTGCGTACCGATCATTTCAACCATGCGCCCGCCCAAATGTTCATGCAGACGGGATTCGAGCGCTTTGGCCGTCCTAGCCTCGGGGCATGGGCCAATTACGGTCTCGGCACCCCAAATTCCGACTTGCCCGGCTTCGTGGTGATGGTCACGGGGCAATACCCGGGAGCCGGCAACAGTGCCTTCGGCAGCGGTTTCCTTCCCTCCGTCTACCAAGGGGTCGAGTTTCGCGGATCCGGGGATCCCGTGCTCTTTCTTTCCAATCCCAAGGGCGTCGGTCCAAAGGAACGTCGTCGGGTAGTCGAAGCGGTCAACAAGTTGAACCAACGCCAACTGGCCGACGTCGGCGATCCCGAGATAGCCACCCGTATCAGCCAGTACGAAATGGCATACCGCATGCAGACCAGCGTGCCCGAGCTGAAGGACCTTTCACGAGAGCCCAAGCGCGTCCTCGAGTCCTACGGGGCCAAGGTGGGCGGCTCCGGGTTCGCCAACAATTGCCTGCTCACCCGCCGCATGGTGGAGCGTGGCGTGCGATTCGTTCAACTCTTCGATCAAGGTTGGGATCACCACGGAGGGGTTTTCAACAGCCTGCCAGGCAAGGCAAAGCAGGTAGATCAGCCTATCGCCGCCCTCATCAAGGACCTCAAGGAGCGTGGCCTATTGGACGAGACCTTGGTGGTTTGGAGCGCCGAGTTCGGGCGCACCCCCATGGCCCAGGGCGACCGCAAAAGCATCGGGCGAGACCACCACAAGGAAGGATTCACCGTCTGGATGGCCGGCGGTGGTGTAAAGGGAGGCCATGACTTCGGATCGACCGACGAACTAGGTTATGCCCCCGCCGAGAATCCTGTCCACGTACATGACTTCAACGCCACTATTCTGCACCTCCTCGGCATCGACCACGAGCAACTGACTTACCGTTTCCAGGGGCGCAAGTTTCGCCTCACCGATGTCCACGGTCATGTCATCCGCGACCTGTTGACTTGAGCGATAAGCTTGCAACTAATCTTCCTTCAATCATTCTTTTCGGAGGGGGTGCCCGATGGCGTGTTCTAGGGCGAGGTGAGCGGATTGAAATTGGTATCTGGCCTCGAGGAGTTTGCGACGGACTTCGAAGAGTCCGATGCGAAGCTGGTTTCGTGAGACAGGATCGATGCCTTGCCCATTGGGGCTTTCCTCGAGGGCAGGAGCAAGCTCGCTTTCGAGGTTTACAGAGGAGATTTCGTGCTCGGCGAGTTGCCGCGATGCGGCTCGGTAATCACGTAGAGCGCTGGCGAGTGTCAGTCGGAGGTCACGGCGAGCAAGGCGTTGGATAGCGAGATTTTCGTGTAATTCGGCGGTGGCGGCTTGAATGTCGGCCCGATGTCCCCACATGGGAATCTCTATACCGAGGAGGACGCCCCATTGGTCGGAGTCGGATGAGATGCGCCGATCATGTTCGATATTACCTTGAAAGAAGGAGAACCAAGGGATACGGCGAGCCTCGGCTTGTTGGATACGGGCTCGGGCGGCTTCACCTTCATGTTCGAGTGAGATTAGCTCGGGGCGTCCCAGAGTGGCAGTTGGAAATAGGTTATTTAGGGTGAGATTGGAGGTGTTTTCATCTGGTTTGGAGAAAGAGGTTACTAGATTTACGGGTGTGCCTTCGGGTTGGGCGAGGAGTGCGAGTAAGGTGGAAGAAACGCTTTCGTAGGTTCGATCAGCTTTGGAAGCCACGGCGAAAGTTTTGTAGGTCTCTAGTCGACTTTCAAGAGCTTTTGGGAGGGTGAGTTGGCCTGCGGCGACAAGGATGTCGTGGGCTGTACGGATGGCCGCTTGGGTTTCGGCGATTTCGTGGGCGAGGAGTGCGTCTTTTTTTCGATAAAGAGTTTCAAAGTAAAGCCGCTTGACCTCGTAGGAAAGGATGTTTTCAGTCAGCTTGAGTTCTATGCGTGCGACTTCGATTCGGGCTTGGCCTTCTTCCACCAGAGCCTTTGTTTCCCATGGGTTGTTCAGTCGAAAGCGTAGGGCATATTCTTGGCTGGATTCACCTGCGAGACGACCCTCGTCGTGGCTAAGCCGAAGCTCGGGGGCAGGCATGGCGCCGATGGCGCGAAGGCGGGCGCGGACGGATGCTATGCGGGTGCGAGGAGCATCAAGATTTTCGGTGTTATTCCTCGCCAGTTCGAGGGCTTGTTCAAGTGAAAGATTCCGAGATGCGTTGGCATCTTGGGCGTGACCGAGTGGTGCGGAAAAAATGAAGAATGCGAAGATTGCTGCGTGTACGAGACCTTTCATCAAAAGATTCAGGAACCCCGGAGGAAGCCGAAAAAACCTATCGAGGTGGTTTCGATGACGACCCATTCGCCGGGGACGAAGGCATCGTGATCTTGGCCCGTGATGGAGCGGAGTTGGATGTTGCGTCCGCGAGCCATGCGATTGGGGGCGTTGCGGACGCGCCCGGGGAAGTTGAGTATGTGAGGGGTAACGGAGACGACCTCCATTCGGATTTGGGCAGAAGGGTTGGTTTCCGAGTATACGACTAGTTCGTCGCCAACGGTGGGTTGAAGGTGGGCGAAACGTTCGGGTTGAAAGCCCATTACGCGTTTCACTTCCTTACCGTTGGCAGGATCGTACTCCTTAATAATAAGGCGGGCGATTGGTTCTCCGGCGGGCACGTTTTCGCCTCTTTGGAAGGAGAGTTCGGCTACTACGCCGTCGTTGGCGGCTTTGAGAAAGCAGTGCTCACGACGTTGCTCTAGGAGAGCGAGGCGGTTGTTGCCGGGTCGTTCGATTGTGTGTACTTCAGCGAGGCGTGCGATGGAATCTTCCAGGTCTGCCTTTACTTTAGAGATGAGCGAGGGATGCATATCCCCTCGCTTTGCTAGGACGGCGATCTTGGCCTCGAGTTCACTCACGATTTCTCGGTCCACTAATCCTCGCTCAAGCAATCCTTTCAGCCGTTCGAGTTGACGGGATAATATGGCTATTTCGGCGGAATCGGAGGCTTGGTCCATGAGAAGTTCGCTAACATCTACGCGAGTGCTTTGGACGGCCGAGGTGAAGCGACGATCGCGATCGAGACGGTCGAGCTCTAGTTCTTCCTTGATTGAGGCGATTTGTTTATCGATAAGGCTTGTGTCGAGGACGATGAGGAGATCTCCGCGAGTTATCTTCTGGCCGATTGCGACCTTTATGTCCTCGATGCGTCCCACTTCGCGACTAGAAATGGACTCGAAGTCAAATTCTACGGTTCCGTTTAGTTCATAATATCCGCCCCCAAATTCGTAAAGGGCGAAGAGTGCGGGAATGAATAGAAGCCAAACGAAAAGAGGCCACTTCCTGCCGATGCGTCCGAGGCTACTGCCGCGGTGACGTTTCGGGGCAGGTTTTAG
>JACNJI010000059.1 GCA_014382645.1 Verrucomicrobiota bacterium
ACTGAAGGCGAATGGTGTCGAGGTTATCGGGACTTCGCCCGAAAGCATTGACCTCGCCGAGGATCGTGAAAAATTCAAACGTATTCTAGACGAGATTGGTCTTCGGCAACCCGTCAATGAAACAGCCCTCGAAGCCGATGCCGCCAGAGCTGCCGCAAGCCGCATCGGCTATCCTGTCCTGCTTCGACCATCTTTTGTGCTCGGGGGGCGAGGCATGTTCATCGTTTACGACGAAAAGGAACTGGACAACGTCTTGGCTGAGACCTTTGCCGTGGCTCCCGGCAAGCCGGTCCTTCTCGACAAGTTCCTCGAAGACGCAATCGAGCTCGACGTTGATTGCATCTCCGACGGCGAAACTCACGTCGTGGGAGGCATGCTCCAGCACATCGAGTTTGCAGGTGTTCACAGTGGGGATGCGGCGATGGTTTTACCTCCTCACGACCTTTCTCAGGAAATGATTGAAACCGTTCGCCAAGCCACTTATTCATTGGCACGTGCGTTATCCGTTGTGGGCCTAATGAACATACAGTTTGCGATAAAGGACGGCAAACTCTATGTCTTAGAAGTGAATCCTCGAGCATCTCGAACGATCCCTTTCGTGAGCAAGGCGATCGGCGTTCCCTTGGCCAAGCTCGGAGCCCGAGTTATGGCGGGAGCAACTTTACGGGAACTCGGTTTTACTGAAGAAATAATCCCCCGGCATTGGGCGATCAAGGAATCGGTCTTCCCCTTCAATCGCTTTCCGGGATCTCCTATCGTACTAACGCCAGAAATGAGAAGCACGGGGGAAGTGATGGGACAGGACGAAGATTTCGGTCTCGCTTTCGCCAAAACCCAAATGGCCGCCAAACCATCTCTGCCCCTTGAGGGGAACGCATTCATTAGTGTGAAGGATGCCGACAAGACACAAGCTCTAGTAATTGCAAAGGGACTGTCGGATCTTGGCTTTAATATTTATTCCACAGAAGGAACCGCTAAGTTCTTTCGTGAAAACGGCCTTGTCGCGGAACATATTCTTCGAATTAGCGAAGGGCGACCGAACGTTGCCGACTTTATTAAGAACGGAAAGATTCAGCTAGTAATCAACACTCCCCTTGGACTGATTCCTCGCCGCGACGAAAACGGAATTCGGAGCGAAGCGGTCCTCTATGGTGTTCCCGTAATGACGACATTAGGTTCCGCTTTTGCCGCACTCGAAGGTATTCGATCACTGAAGGAAAAGGATTTCGAAGTAAAGTCTCTTCAGGAATATGCGAGAGCTCTCAGCAGTTAGTTTTCCCATGGTATCCATCGTAGCGCTTTTGCATGGTCCCGATCGTCCGGGAATAGTGGCGAGGATTGCCGGATGGATTCATGACAGGGGCGGCAACGTGCTCCATGCGGACCAGCATCTCGATCGTGAGGAGGACGTATTTTTTCAACGCGTCGAGTGGCATGCAGCAAAAGACGAAGACCTCGATGCGGAATCTGATCTCTTCGCCAAAATGGTCGAAAAAGAGCTCGGGATGAAGGTTCGTACTGCTCTCTCGAACGAACGCCCTCCCGTCGTCCTTTTCGTGTCGAAGGCCGACCACTGTTTTCACGACCTGATTCTTCGTTGGAAAGCCAAGGAACTTCGAGGTGAAATAGTCGGCGTGGTATCGAATCATCCCGACCTTGATCATCCCACGCAGAAGTACGGGCTGCCGTTTCTGCATATTCCCTGCACGGAGGAAAACAAAGCCGAGGCAGAAGTAGCTCAACTCAATTTCATACGCGAACAAGGCGTGGGACTGGTTGTGCTTGCTCGTTACATGCAAGTTCTCAGTGAGAATTTTCTGAATCAAGTCGATTGCCCAGTTATCAATATCCACCATTCCTTTCTTCCTTCTTTTGCAGGAGCAAAACCTTACCACCAAGCTTATCGTCGAGGCGTCAAGATTATCGGGGCTACCGCACATTTCGTTACCCCGGTACTGGATGAAGGGCCAATCATTTGCCAAGACGTTAATCGAGTGAGCCATCGCAACGGCGTGCGGGACCTCATCACCAAAGGGCGTGATCTTGAAAAAATAGTCTTGGCTACGGCCGTGCGTCGACAGCTTGAGAACCGAATTCTCGTCTACAAAAACAAGACTGTGGTCTTCGATTGATGTACTGATAGTATGTTTCTTTGCCCTTCTAAATATATGAATTCTCGCGTTCATGCCAAGAATACACTCTTAAACTCGGCGTTGACTTCCCGAGCCTTTTAAAGAGAATGCTCCATCTTTTAGTTTTATCCCATGGTCAAAGATAACGAAAACAAACCTCTTCAGGAAAACAAGTCGCCCGAAGGTACGAATGGCGATGAAACAACCGCCGAAAACGCTGCGGAACGAATCTACGATGAACGCGAGTCTTGGAATAAGAGTAAAAACTCTCTCTTTCTGATTCTTGGAGTCATTGCAATAGCCGTTGCGGTTTCCTTCTGGTACGAAGACTCCGTTATTGATGAGGCAAGTGAACAAAGTTCTCAATTTCTTGCTGCGGATATCGATGCCGCGCAGGCGGAAGAACGCTTTAACAACTTCTCCGATGAATTTGACGACAAACTCGGAGGCGTTGCACGTTTCAGGTCCGCCGTACTGAGCTACAAGGACGGACGATTCAGTGAAGCTGCAGAGAGCTTTGCCCAAGCGGCCAATGAACTGGGAGAACTCCCGCCCCGTGGGCGAGCATTGCTTGGACAGGGAGTGTCTTTGATCAAGTCCGAAAAGATCGCAGATGGGCAAAGTATACTCGAGAAGCTTGCGGGGGATTCACTCGCTCTTCCTGCTGACAGA
>JACNJI010000214.1 GCA_014382645.1 Verrucomicrobiota bacterium
AAATAGAAAAACCAGGGTAGGGTGATGCTGGCGTTTCGGGATGTGGTGGAGATGTTTAAGCCTTGCGGGATAGGCTTTTCCGGAACTTATTTGCCTGCTATTTATCCAATCGAGACAGGTAGCCCGGTACGGGCTGATTCGTAGGTTGCATCAATGGTTTTCATTAGCGACAAAGCTTGGTCCGGAGTGTTCAGTGGTGCTTCGGCGCCTTCTATGGAAAGAATGAAGTTTTGGGCGGCGCGGATACGTCCCATATCCTCGTTTGCCTCGGTGATAATGGAGCGATTCACGGAGCGACCATTCTCCTGTACGTAGAGCTCGCAATTGTCGATTGCCGTCTCATCGAGACCATCCGAACCAAAAAGTCTGCGGATCATCCCACCTGCCTTTGTGCCCTGAAAGGTGACGGAGACTTCCTCACGTTTATTCATTTCGGCCCAAGAGACCTGAAAGGAAAGAACTTGCCCGGTTGCGAAGCGTACGAAACCGTGGGCCGCGCTCTCGACATCCGTCGCGCCATCGACAACGTCTGGTATTCCCCAAGGTCCCTTGAATGATTTATCGGTGATGAATTCATCAAAGGTTTGAGCGAGAACATATTGTGGTTCAGGGTAGTCCATGTAGTACATGGCGAGGTCTACCATATGTAAAAGGTCGATGAGAGGGCCCCCTCCGGATAGTTCCTTATTGGTAAACCAACCCCCAAATCCAGGTATGCCCGTACGCCGAATCCATTTGGCTTGCGCGGAATTTATGCGACCTACTTCGCCTCCCTTGATGTAATCCCGCAAGGCGTAGGACTCAGGTCTTGCCCGGTTGTTGAAATTAAACATCAAGGTTTTGCCCGCAGCCTCCGCGGCATCCTTCATTTGGGCTACTTCCACGGCATTCAGTGCGGGAGGTTTTTCACAGAAGACATGCTTGCCCGCTTCTAAGAGTTGAACGCTCAGTGGTTTGTGAAAGCGATTGGGGGTGATCACGCTTACGGCTTCCAGGTCGGGTTGCTGCTCAAGCATTTCCGCGACGTCGCTGAACACATTGGCAACATCGAATTCTTTCGCTGCTTTTGCGGCGGCGGCCTCGTTTGTATCGCAAATTGCGATTATGTCGGCATCGGCTTTTCTAAAGCCAGCCGCATGGTATTGGAGCATACCGCCCGCACCGATGATTCCTACTTTGGTAGCCATAGTTTTTAGATGCGGGGAAATTTGACCCACTTTTCGTTTGCCTTTGAGCTTTTTACGACAGTCTCGATAAAGGCCATTCCAATTATGCCGTCCTTGATGTCGGGAAAGTCGTAACCGCTTTTGCGGGGGAACTTGCCCGCTATCTCATCCCGAATGGCGACGCCGGCGGCGTTGTATACATTGGCGAAAGCCTCTATGAATCCTTCGGGGTGTCCGAATGGAATGCGCGTGTTTGCGGCTGCGGCTCCCGTAATGTATCCGTTGCCTCTTCTATAAATCATGCGTGGGGCTCTGGCGTCTTTGACTAAAAGTTCGTTTGGATCTTCCTGATGCCATTCGAGAGACTTTTTGGTGCCGTACACTCTAATGTTAAGGTCGTTCTCGTCGCCGTTGGAGACCTGTGATGCGTAAATTATACCCTTCGCGCCACCTTTAAAGCGAACGAGGACATTGCCATCGTCGTCGAGGGTCCGTCCCGGAATGTTTACGGACAGATCGGCGCAGAGCTTGTCGATTTCCAGTCCCGTTATGTAGTGGACAAGGTTTTCGGCATGCGTGCCGATATCTCCCATGCAATTGGAAATGCCCGAAATTTTTGGATCGGCTCTCCAGTTGGCGATTGCCTTGTCTTCTCCCGTCAGTGCGGTGATCGCATATCCTTGGGGATATTCGCAGACAACCTTTATAATTTCACCAAGTTCACCCTTTTTTACCATGTCACGGGCCAATTTCACCATTGGGTAGCCAGTATAGTTGTGGGTAAGAGCGAAGACCTTTTTCGACTTATTGACGATCTTGCGAAGCTCACGCGCTTGCTCGAGGTCGTAGGTGACCGGCTTGTCGCAGATCACGTTGAAGCCAGCCTCGAGGAAGGTTTTGGCTACTTCGAAGTGCAAGTAGTTCTGCACCACTATGGTCACGAAGTCGATACGCTCGTTTTCGGGTAGCGCGGCTTCCTTTTCGGCCATCTCTTGATAGCTTGCGTAAGTTCGCTTTGGGTCGACGTAGAAGTCTTTGCCGGAGAGTTTTGATTTTTTTGGGTCCGAGGAGAACGCTCCTGCAACAAGTTCGAATTGTCCGTCTAGGTTTGCGGCTGCTCTGTGAACACCTCCAATGAAGGCTCCGCGACCTCCGCCGACCATTCCCATGCGTAGTTTACGTTTCATATCATTATTTTTCCGGCAGGCTAATTATATGGCTTGATCCGACATCGTCACTGGTTGTCTTTGTCGAATGCTGAGTCGAATGCCATTTCATTGGGTTTGAAATCAAGATCCCTAACGAAATCGCACGATTCCTCGCCCCCATGAAAGCGATCCATTCTGCTGTCTTCCCATTCGACTGAAAGCGGGCCCTTATAGCCGACGTCGTTGAGGGCTACGATAATCTCTTCGAAGTCGATGTCGCCTCGACCAACCGACCGAAAATCCCAAAAGCGTCGCGGGTCGGCGAATGTGGTGTGGCCGCCGAATATCCCAACGGAACCATCTCCATGACCCCACCAAGCATCCTTCATATGGACATGATAGATACGGTCCGCGAAGTCTCGGATGAACTTCACGTAGTCTACTCCTTGATACCCTAGGTGGGAAGGATCGTAGTTGAAGCCGAAACGCTTATGGTTCTTAAGGGCCTTTAACGCTCGTTCGGCGCTGGCGATGTCAAAAGCTATTTCAGTCGGGTGGACTTCCAAGCCAAAGTTGACGTTATGCTTTTCGAACTCCTCCATGATGGGGCCGAAGCGTATAGCAAAATCTTCAAAGCCTTTTTCCCAATAAGCTTGGTCGGTGGGCGGAAACGCATAGATTGAGTGCCAGATGCTCGATCCCGTAAAGCCGTTCACCACCGCGGGGAAATCATCCTTTTTGCCGCGCCCGGGTTTGCAATTGATGAAATTTCGGCAGGCCTTGGCGGTCTTGGCCATCTTCTTTGCTGCGCGACGACGAACCTTCTCGGGATCACCTTCGCCCCATACGTCTTCCGGCAAAATAGCTTTGTGACGATCGTCGATGAGGTCGCAAATGGCTTGGCCGACAAGGTGACTGGAAATGGCGAAACTGGTCAGCCCGTGGTCGCTCAGGATTTCCCACCGCTCGTTGCAGTACTTCTTGGAGACTGCTGCCTTGTCCACGTCGAAGTGGTCGCCCCAGCAGGCAAGCTCTAAGCCGTCGTAACCCATTTCAGCTGCCTTTTCGGCTAAGTCGGGAAGTGAAAGGTCGGCCCACTGGCCGGTGAATAAGGTGACTGGTCTCGCCATAATTCGGGTTGTTTGGAGATGTTGTTTGAGGTCGAAAAAAAGGGAGAATCATCTTGAGGGAAAACAAATGGTCTGCAAAGACTTTTTTTCTCTTTTGCTTAATTCCACATGTTTCAAGAACTGCATTTTGGCGACCTGCGGGGACTATGCCAATTATCCAAAACTAGCTTGAGACTAAAATCTTTTTGGCTGCTTTCGAACCTAGAGTGAAAGGCTTACCCTTACCCACTCCCAATTCTACCGCATCAGAAATTAAATCGCGGTTGGTAACTTCCACCGCGGTTCCGGGCACTAAACCCTTTCTTCTGGCGAAGTTCAGAAAATCGGTGCTCTGGTCAGTCAAAAGTTTGATTGTGCACGGTTGCTTACTTTGGCACTCCAGCAAGTTGCGGATTCGCCGTTCTGCAAATTTTCCGTCCTTTGTCGGGATGGGGTCGCCGTGAGGATCGAATTCAGGTCGCCCGAGGAATTCATCCAGTCGATCGAGGACTTTGTCCGATATGGCGTGCTCCAATTCCTCGGCTTCTTGATGAACTTCCGTCCAGTCCAACCCTAAGGTTTCCACCAAGAAGGTTTCCACGAGTCGATGTCGCCTCAGCATGTCCATGCCCAACTTTCGGCCTTTTGCGGTGAGCGTTACTCCTTGTCTCGATTTGTAGCGCACCAACTTTTCTCGTTCCAAAGTTTTAATCATTGAGGTGGCGGTTCCCGCTGCTACATCAAGTCCCTTGGCGATTTCTCCCATACCCACTTGTCCCTCGCTCGTTTCTAGAGACAGGACGAGAATCTTTTTGACGTAATTTTCTACCGTTGCGCTGGGCATGCTAAGACTTGATCAAAGTGTACCAAAAGGGTTGACACAAGATTATTCGATGACGAGACTTTGACTAATCAAAACCAAATCTTTCACTACAGAAAATGAAACCCTGTTTTATTTTGCCCGGAGTCAACTTATGCAACTTCTTGGACTTGGATCAATCTTTACGATCTTGTTTTTAGCAGGATGCGATGCAGGCGATTCGGATGGGAAGCTGGTTGTTGTAACAACGACCACTCATGTTACGGACATGGTGAAGTTTGTAGCTGGTGACCGTTTGGATGTGATTGCGCTCATGGGGCCGGGCGTAGACCCCCACTTATACAAGCCATCTGCTGGAGATGCGGCTACCTTGGCCAAGGCTGATTTGATTTTCTTTAGTGGCCTGATGCTGGAAGGTCGTATGGCCGACGTTTTTGCAAAAGTCTCTCGCCGGGGAACCAAAGCTTATGCGGTAACCGAGAACGTGTCCGAAAAATCACTTCTCGAACCTGAAGAGTTTGAGGGACACTGGGATCCTCACGTATGGTTCGATCCCGCGATCTGGTCAAAGTGCGTTGACGTCGTCAGTGATGCCCTCTCTGAAAATGATCCTGAGGGCAAGGTTGGCTATACCGAAAGGGCAGAGGCACTGAAGACCGAGTATCTCGCCGTGACCCACTGGGCACAGGCGCGCTTAAGCGGTTTGCCCGAAGAATCTCGTTATCTTGTTACCAGTCACGATGCCTTCAATTACTTCGGGCGTGCTTTTGGTCTCGAAGTCCTCGCCGTTCAAGGTGTTTCTACCGCTACCGAAGCAGGGCTTGCCGATCGAGTGGCCATGGTTGACTTCGTGAAGAAGCATGGCGTTAAGGCAATCTTTGTGGAAAGCAGTGTTAATCCTGCGATAATTGAGGGCATCGCCAAGGAAGCCGGCGTGAAGATCGGAGGAGAATTGTTTTCCGACGCCATGGGCCAACCGGGTCGTTTGGAAAAGGGACCTGATGGCGAACAATACGACATAGGCACTTGGGCTGGAATGATGAGGCATAACGTGAACACTATCGTAGAAGGGTTGAAGTAATAATATGGCTCATCCCCCCCCACTGGAGATTCACGACCTCACGGTTTCCTATGATCGCAAGCCAGTCCTTTATGGGGTGGATGTCGTTGTTGAGACTGGTTCGTTGGTCGGCGTGGTAGGGCCGAACGGGGCTGGTAAGTCTACCCTGATCAAGACCATCATGGGCATCGTGCAGCCTAATGGCGGATGGGTGAAAATCTTTGGCCAACCATACAGGAAAGCAGTCACGCGTGTCGGTTACGTTCCGCAGCGCGAATCGGTAGATTGGGACTTTCCCGTGAGCGTTATGGATGTTGTTCTTATGGGGCGATATGGTCATGCTGGGTTCATGCGGCGAGTCAGTAAGCGAGATCGCCGGATCGCTTCCGAATGTTTGGAAAAAGTGAATATGCAGCCTTTTTCGGATCGCCAGATCGGCAATCTATCGGGCGGGCAGCAGCAGCGTGTCTTTCTTGCCCGAGCCCTTGCTCAAGAGAGCGACCTTTATCTTATGGACGAACCTTTTGCCGGGGTCGACGCCGCTACCGAGACAGCGATTGTAGAGTTATTGCGTGATTTGAAGGAGCGGGGCAAAACCCTCATCGTAGTCCATCACGACCTTTCCTCTGCCCGCGAATATTTTGATAAGCTTATGCTGCTCAACATGCGACTTGTTGCTTATGGGGAAATGGAGGAAACCTTCACTCCCGATCTTCTGCAAAAAACCTACGGAGGGCGTCTCACCATCCTGTCGGATGTCGCCGGTCAAGCGGCTGGTCGCTCGGAGTTCGAGCAAGAAGGCACTCCCAAGCTATAAATGAAAGTTCTACGAACGATCCCGGTTTTTGTATTGCTGGTCTTTTTTGCCTTTCCTGCGTTAGTTCATGCCGCCCGTATCGGGGACGTGACCGATACGGATTGGGGTGAGCAAACCTTTCGCTTCCTCAGCTTGCGTGACGCCGCCGTCCGCAATGCAGTCCTTGGTTCCGTCTTCATGGGTGTCGGTTGTGGTCTTTTCGGTGGATATGTGGTGGCCCGACGTTTGGCATTGTTTGGCGATACCTTGTCGCACGCGGTGCTCCCGGGAGTGGCTCTCGGCTTCCTTTGGAGTCGCTCGAAAGATCCCGTGGCCATTTTTATCGGAGCTACGGTGGCTGGGTTGTTGGGAACGTTTGTGGTTGCTTGGATACGCAAAACCACAAGGGTGAAAGAGGACAGTGCCTTGGGTCTCGTCCTTTCCGGATTCTATGCGGTGGGCATTTGTATTCTGACGGTTATTCAGCAGATGGAGTTCGGCAACCAGTCCGGCATCGACAAATTTCTTTTCGGGCAAGCTGCCGCCCTTTCGTCCGAGGACGTGAGTCTGATGGGAGTAGTTGCCATAGGGGCGCTGATGATGGTCACTCTTTTTAACAAGGAGCTTCTCGTAACGAGTTTCGACGAAGGCTTTGCTCGCTCCGTGGGCGTACCCGTTGAGTTTATTCGTTACGTACTCCTCGTCGGTCTCACTTTTGCGGTGGTCACCTCGCTGCAGGCGGTGGGCGTGGTTCTTGTTTCCGCCCTTCTCATTACCCCCGCAGCCACCGCCTACTTGCTGACCGATCGGATGGGAACCTTGCTGTTGCTTTCGGCTCTGTTTGGGGTTGCGGGCGGATTGCTCGGTTCGTACGGCTCTTTTCTCGGCAATAATCTGCCAACGGGTCCTTTCATGGTTCTTGCCTGTACTTCTTTCTTTGCCATCGCCTTTTTTTGCGGTCCCAAGCATGGGTTGGTCTCCAAGTGGCTAAGGCGACGAAACCGAGTTCGTCAAGTGAGTTTGGAGAATACAATGAAGGCTGCCTATCAAGTGCTCGAGGCGGGCGATTTTGCTAAAGAGTCCGTAACCGTTGGAGCTCTGGCCGCTCGGAGACGGACAAGCGTGACCGAGGCTCGACGAGAGGCGGATGATCTCGTGAACGCCGGTTTCGCGAGCATGCTCGGTTCCGACGACCCTGGTCCTCGTTATTCTCAAGACGCCAGACTCTCCCTTACTCCCGCCGGTTGGGAACGAGCCTGCCAAATTGTTCGTAACCACCGCCTTTGGGAACTCTACTTGACCAACGAGGTGCGCTATGCCGCCGATCACGTTCATGAGGATGCCGAAAAGATCGAGCATGTTTTGGGCGAAAAAGTTGTGCGTCATCTCGAGCGCATCCTAAAGGACCCCCAACGCGATCCTCACGGTTCAGTCATCCCCAGTCTCGAGGACATAGAACGTGGCTCTGGCTTATCGACCAATCCTGCATCCGCGACAGGGTACTTCCAGCAAAATTAAAAACGATGCGCGAAGAGTTTTTTCCGACCTTTGACTCCGGGTCCGTTTTTGTGGATCCTTGGTTGTCCGGTTTCGAGAGCACCTTTCAGGTGGTCCTAATGGGTTTTTTTGTATGCTTGGCTTGCGGTGTCATAGGAAATTTCGTGGTTGCCCGTCGTCTTGCCTTGGTGGGCGACGCCATCAGCCACAGCCTGCTGCCTGGTATTGCCATTGCCTTTGTCTTCACTTCCTCACATTCGTTGCCTGCAATGTTGATTGGAGCTGCCGTCGCGGGTGTTCTTACCACGGTTCTGATCGAGCTGATTCACCGCAAGTCAAGGGTGAAGCCCGACGCAGCCATTGGGATCGTCTTCACTACCCTCTTTGCGGTGGGTGTGGTGGTAATCAGCATTTGGCTGGACAATGTCCACCTCGATGCAGATTGCGTGCTTTATGGTGAGATCGGCCTAGTTCCATTACGGGAAAGCTTCATCTTGAGCGGAGCGAATCTTGGTCCGCTGCCAATCGCTATTATGGGCGCAGTAGCCCTGTTGGACATACTTCTAGTTATTGTTTTTTACAGGGTGCTCCTTGTCACGTCTTTCGATGCCGGGCTTGCTCGATCGCTGGGAATGCCCGTGAACACCACACATTATGGGCTTATGATTGCCTTGGCGCTTACCATTGTGGCGGCCTTCGAGGCAGTGGGAGTTGTCCTGGTCGTTGCCATGCTTATTTTCCCCGCAGTCACGGTCGGTTTCTTTTTCGAGCGTTTACCGGCATTGCTGTTTGGTGTGGCGCCTCTTTCCTTGGCATATTCCCTCGGTGGTTTCCACCTCGCCAGGTGGTTGGACTGTTCAATCGCAGGGGCTATGGTGGTAACGGCCGGCGCATTATTTGTCGTGGCTTGGTTTTTCGGACCCAAGGGTGGCTTAATTTATCGCTCACGCGCGCTAGGTTTCCTTTTTGCAACATCCAAGCAGAAGATATCCCCGCAGATTGTCGGGTGATATTCCGTTGAGGACTCTGCGGTGAACTTTTCCATCTGCGCCACTCTTTCTCATTGAATTAACCGCAAGGTTTGTTTTCCTCTGATTCACTTGAGTTAACGGTATGCTACGCAAAACCTGCATTCTTCTTTCATTACTTGCCGCCCTAACGGCGGCTCGCTTGCCTCTTGGCTTTGTTCAATTGGGGTCTTGGTCCGGAATGTTTTTAGATTACGTGGAACAGACTGGATCCGTTCCGGTTTCCTTGGCCTGGACGTTTGACGGGGATCACCGATGTGGCGGATGCGTTTACGTCGGTGAAGCAACTGCAAACGCAGAAGATCAGGAGAAGTCTGCAACGGTTGAAACTTCCTTAAAAATCCCTTTCGCCTTACTGGACCTTCAGATTGTCGTAGTGGGACCCTCAAAGGTTTTGGGTGACTTGTCGGAGGAGTTTTGTCTTCTGCCCCTCTCTGTTCCGGAAACTTCCGTTCCGCCCCCGCGAATTTCCTAAGGTCCGAGTGGCTTTAGGCGAGCGACTGCGTCCTTTCTTGATTTCAAGGTCGTGTCCGTTGCCCATCCCTGCTCGTGAACTTTTTCTTGTGCAAGGTGCGACTATGTTCGCATGACGTGCTCGAACGATCGCCCAATCCGCAACCCATTTAATACTAAAGAAACTTTAATCCCAAAATCTAATGAAAAAACTGACGACAAAACTTCTCCTCCTTGCGACATCCGTAAGTATCCTCAACGCGCATGAAGGGCCTTGGACTGCCGGTCGCCCCGATGGACATGCCCCCATCACCGTGATGGGCGACCATATGCACGCCATGGGCGAATGGATGCTCTCCTACCGTTTCATGACCATGGATATGGAAGGATTACTCGATGGTTCGTCCGGCACGAGTGCAGCTTCGGCTGTAACGAATTATGGTTTCAAAGATATGATGATGCTGCCCAAAGAAATGACCATGGACATGCACATGCTCGGTGCCATGTACGCCATTTCCGACAAATGGACCCTTATGGGCATGCTCAATTATCTAGACAACGACATGACCATGCAGAATGACATGTCCATGGAATCGAATGGTCTTGGCGATCTCAAACTTAGCGGCCTCTACGATCTCGCTTCTTGGGATAACGGCCGCCGCGTGCATTTGAACGTTGGTATCAGTGCCCCCACCGGAGCAATCGACGAACGAAAGGCCGACGGAACAACGATTCTTCCTTATGGAATGCAGCTTGGTTCGGGCACTTGGGACTTTCTTCCTGCTCTTACTTTTCTTGGGCAAACTGATAATTATTCGTGGGGTGCCCAAGTTGGCGGCGCCTTGCGCATGGGTGACAACGATCGAGATTACAGCCTTGGCAATCGTTTTGACGCCGCTCTATGGGGTGGTCGCAAGTTGAGCGATTCCTTTAGCCTCTCCGCAAAATTCGATTATTTCAGCCAAGGTGAAGTCGATGGAGAGGACAAATACGTGACGGCTAAGCCTATGATGACCAAGAATATGTCTTCTGGTTATCGTGCTGACCACCAAGGCCGCGATCTCAGCACTTTTGGGCTCGGGCTCAATTACTATTGTCGAAACGGGATTTTCAAGGGTCATCGTTTAGCCCTCGAGTGGGAAACCCCGATGAGTGAGGAGGTAAACGGTGTTCAGCTCGAAACCGATTCCATCTGGAGCCTTGGTTGGCAGTATGCCTGGTAGTACTTTGTCTTGGTTTGGCTAAGGATATTTGAACAAGCCATTTGAGGTGGGGTAGTTAAAAGGCTACACGACCCCATTTTTTCATAGCGTGCTTGAACCTTGCCATAGAGCTCATTTTTACTATTTTCAGAATCTTTCCCCAATATACAAACCCATGGGTACTCAATATAAGAAGGTTATAAAGCGCAAGCGGCGTAAGGCATATTTGGCTCGCCGCAAGGCGTCATTAAAAGAATCTCTCCCCGCTACCAAGAAGGGCCGCAAAGCTGCGGCCGCAAAGCCAAAGTCTAAACGCAAGGCGTCTCCAAAGAAGGCTGCTCCCGAGGAAGTGAAGGAAGAAGTCGCCGAGGAGGCTGTTGCCGACAAAGCCTCGGCTGTCGATATACTAGGAGTAGATTCCGTGAAGGAGCAGGAGACTCCAAGCGAAGAGACTCAGTCTCCGGAACCAGTAGAGGAAGCCGCTGTCGAGGAAACTCCTGGCGAAGAGGTTGCGGCCAAAGAAAAGCCGTCTGAAGATTCTGCTGAACAAGCCGAGCCTGAAGCCGAGGCTACCGAAACTGAGGAACCCGTTGCCGAGGAACCCGCTGAGGAGGAAGAATCTTCCGAATCTAGTGAGGAAGCCGAGGCGAAAGCTGACGATGTGAGCGACAATCAAGAGCCAGACGCAGAGGTAGCCGAAATCGAGGAACCCATTGCTGAGGAACCAGCCGAAGCAGGAGAATCTTCAGATGCCGAGGAACCAGAAGCTAAGGCGGAAGTCGCCACTGCCGATGATTCCGTAGAATCCGAAGAGTCCACGGAAGCCGAATCTGATGCTGAGTCCGTGGATGCTGCGGAGGAAGAGAAGAAAGAGGATTGATTGTTTCCTCGGCGATTTTCATGAAACGCCGAGCCCTTTTATTTTTCTGCGCGATTCACTTGGCCGCCTTGTCGGCTCTCCATGCGTTTGAGTTTCGTCATGTCGCCCATAGGTATGTCGAGGCGAAATCGTTCAAGAGAATCAGCGAATACTTTACCGGCCGGGAAAATCCGGGCAATCGTTTGCTTTGTCGTTCGCGTCCCGTGGAAAGGGCGGGTCTCTACTTCATCCTCTCGCTAAACGAACATTCCCGCAAACTGCCGCAGGGGGCTCAATTCGTTGTTGAGTTTATCCGACCCGATGACCCCGAAACCAAAACGATTCGCGTTCCGGTTCCCGAACATCGTCCACGCGGCAAAGAAATCTACCTCGGGTTAACCGGAGATGACTGGCCCGATAAGATTGCTCGTCCTGTTGCTTGGCGTTTGCGTTTGGTCGATGCCTCCGGCGAGGTTCTCGCCCAGAGAAAAAGCTTTCTCTGGGAACATCCTGCCGACAGGTTCGAGCGCGGATCGTGATCTTCACCCCTTGGCGTAGCCTGGGAAAGAAAACTGGTTTCACCGAATATTCCCTCGCGGAGACCCTAGAAGGAGGCCAATCCTTCCTTTGGGCAAAAACGGCCTCCGGATCATGGCTGGGGACTTGGGGGGACAATATTACCGAGTTAAGAATCGTGTCGGGTTCTCTCGAGTGGCGAACTCCTAAACAACGAACTGTGGAAAGAAAGGAAATCGTTCGTTATCTCGCCATCGATTCCGAATACGATGCAATATGCAACTCATTGCCTTGGCGAAGCGATCCTGTTCTTGCCGATGCAATGAAGAGATTTCGTGGTCTTAGAATCCTTAGGCAACCCCTTTCCGAGACCTTGTTTTGCTTCCTGCTAAGCTCAGTCAAAAGCATTCCTCAAATAAAAGACCTGTGCCTAAATACAGCCCGGGAATTCGGAGAAGAACTTGTTCCGGGCATACATGCAATTCCTACTTGGGAGAGACTTGCCGAGGTGGCTGAACCAGACTTAAGGGCTCTCAAGTATGGCTATCGCGCAAAGTACGTTGCTGCAACAGCTGAACGACTCGCAGGCGAGCCTGACTTTTTTGAAAATTGCTTAGCGATGCCTTACGTTGATGCGCGATCTAAGCTTATTGAGTTGCCAGGCGTGGGTGGTAAGGTGGCCGATTGCGCCCTGCTTTTTGGAGGGGCCAAGCTCGAGGCATTTCCGGTCGACACTTGGATAGCCAAGGTAATGTCCGACAGATATGGAATGGCGGGGTGGAACCTCGATCAGATCGCCTCTTTCGGTCGTATCCATTTTGGACCACATGCAGGACTAGCCCAGCAATTTCTGTTTTCGGCGGTGAGGGCAGGGTAGGGGACTTTCTTTAATTTCTTCACACGCCTTCTTTATATTAATGTCTTAAATCTCGAACTATTTGATATTTGAGAGGTAGTTGGCATTTAAACTTTAGCCCGTTTAAAGCTTTAAGAATCAATGTCCTTTCCTCTCTTGCACTTCAAAGTTGAATCTATCACTTCATAAATTTCATATTGATCCTCATGAAAACCTTCATCTCTTCACTTGCCTCAATTCTTTTGCTTATGATTGTCGCTCAAGCCGAAAAGCTTGATGATGGCTTTTCATCCTATGTTCCCGTCACATTGGGAGACTCTTCCAAAACCGCCTTCAATTATCGATGGCGTGCACCCGACAAGGTGGAACCTGGAAATAAGTATCCTCTTCTTTTTTTCCTACATGGAGCTGGTGGACGGGGGAATGACAATAAGGGCCAACTGAACGATGCGGGCGGCATCAAGGCCTTCGTCAAGCAAGGCGTTTCTACAAGCCGAGAATCCTATGTCTTTGCCGGTCAAGTGCCTAATGGCCAGCGCTGGGTGGACGTTCACTGGGGTACTTTGGAGCACAAGATGCCCAAGGCTTCCAAATCGATGGCTATGGCACTCGAAGCCCTTAAAAAATTCATCGGCGATAAGAAAAACCAAGTCGATCCTGATCGCGTCTACGTCATGGGGCTTTCCATGGGTGGCTACGGTACCTGGGATGCTATCCAGCGTCGTCCGGACCTTTTTGCCGCGGCCGTCCCAATTTGCGGAGGTGGCGACAAAAGCCTTGGTAAGAAAATTGCCAAGCTGCCCGTCTGGGCATGGCATGGGGATAAGGACGGGGTTATCAAGGTCAGTCGCTCCCGCGATATGATCGAAGCCATCAAGGCGGCGGGTGGATCTCCCAAATACTCCGAAATCAAGGGACGCGGCCACAATGCCTGGACCGATGTTTGGAACTCAAATGAGCTTTGGGACTGGTTGTATTCTCAAAAGAGAAAGTAAAAGAAAGAATCTCTGTCTCTTTAGGGTTTGCCAGTCATTTTTGACGGACGGTATTTTGGGGGGATTGCTTGTCTTTTTTATAAAAAAAATGAAAAAAGTCGGCTATTTTCGGTTGAGCGTAACTTAGTATGCATAGAATCTTTTTCCATGCCCGCTGATAATTCAATTACCTCTCAACATGAAGATTTCGTCTCGTTCTACGTTCGACACGAACCGGCGGTGTTTTCTTTCGTTTTGGGCATCGCGGGGAAAACCGTGGATGCCGAGGATGTGACGGTTTTGTGCTTTCTTTTGGCCCATGCTATGATAAGCCAGTTTCAATTTCCTTCCCCAGTCTTCGGTATAGTGTTCGACGAAAGTACTGTTTCTGTCATCCTCA
>JACNJI010000354.1 GCA_014382645.1 Verrucomicrobiota bacterium
GGGTGCCGATGGAGACGACGCGGTTGTCGTCCCGCCCCAGAGGGCGTCTGAAGCCTTGTAACGCTTTTGCCTTTCCTTTGTTCCGAGAGTCACCGAAACGTTGGTCTTTTCGGATGCAGACGACACAGGCGGCCAAACGCTCAACATTCAGCCCCTTGCACATGCCCGTGTAGGTGCCAGGTCCTCCCCCGCCGCAACCGATGAGGGCGCCTCCCAGTTTTTCGGACGGTGGAACTGCCGGAGCTCCAAGAACGTTACGAGGCACGATCGTAAAAGCTGTTGCCCCAGTGGTGGAGGCCGCGAGGAAATCGCGACGTGTGATTTTAGCTAGAATTTTCTTCATAATAATCTTCCTTGTTTTGGTCTGAGAAAAGTTTAGCTCTTTTGGCGCAGCGGCCCTGAGCGGTTGTTGGAGTTCAAATCGACTTTTGCAGTGTCTGCAATGTTTAACCAGACATGTACGTGTGGAGCCCCCCGGTAATGCCAGACGAATGATGGGCCTTCGAGGCGCCAATTGTCCCAGATGCCATCGTTAGCCAGATCGTCTTCTTTGTAAAAAGTGAGATGACAGGCATCCAATCCGCCCTGCTTCTTGAGTGCAGTCAATGCTTCTTCGCGGTCTTTTAGGCGATAGGGTTCCAGTAGAGAATGGAGTAATTTTTGGGCATGCTCCTTTTGATCACGGGAAAAGGATTCAATGGCGATTCCATCAATCGCTTCGCCTTTTGAGCGAAAACCGATGTCGGATTCCTCCGGTGCCTTGGGGCGCAGGGCTTTCTCTCTTTGCTTGCCATCTAGCATCTCGAACAAATCGTTGGCTGCTACTGCTTGGTGCCAGAACACGTTGTTTGGATGAGCAGCCTTTTCGTAGTAACCACTGGCGGCATGTCCATAAACAATTGGACCGCCAAAGGCCATGTGGTCTGCGGAATCACCGTCGCACCGTACCGTGCCATGTCTACCCGTTAGAACGAATTCGTAGTTTTCCCCTTTGGTCATCGGGTCCCCGAAGATGGCGATTCCTTGTTTTTTACCGAACCCACCCATATCGTCCTTGAACTGCTTGTCGAATCGTTCCACCCAGTCGGGATTTACCAGCCCTTCCCACGTCTTTCGGATAAGGACCTGTTGTTCTTTCGTGTAGAAATCGCTTGTGAGAGCGTGATTTGTGATACGCCAATTGTTGGAGACATGGGTTCGGAGCAACCCGTTTTTCTTATCCCTGTGGTCCCAAGGAAAGCAAAGTACTTTTTTTTGACTATCGCTTAAGGACGCATGCAAAAGCTTCACGTAGCTTTCCGATGTTTTTCCTTTGGGAGCTAACTGTTTTGCAGATAGTTCTGGAACAGCGGCGAGCGAGGCGGTCGCAATGGCCGTTGTGGACAGAAAGTCGCGACGTGTGAGACTTTTAGCGTTCATGGCGTTGTGATTTGTGGATTTAAGTAAGAAAGGATGATGTTACTTTCCGGCAACTTTACTTCTCCGGCAAGCCTTTGAATGTGGAAGTAACACATTTTTTCCCGGAACCCCACGACATGGAATACTCCAGTTCTTTGCTCTTGCTCGATAAAAGTTAATTAGCTAAGTTTAAAAAAATTAAAACTAAGTCATGACACTTTACACTACGCACCAAGCGAAAACTCACTTGTCTCGGTTGCTGGATGAAGCCGAATCGGGCGGTGAAGTCGTGATCGCCAAGGGGAAGCGACCTGTCGTTCGGTTGGTTCCTCATTCAGTAAAATCCAAACGCCCGCGCCCCACGGTTGGAGAATCAACTTCCAAAGCGGTCAAAATAGTGGAGACACGCGAGGTCCAAGGGAAAGTGGGAGATACTATAGTATACTTTTAGCATGCGCGTTCTGTTGGATACTTTTCCTTTCGTGTGGTTGGCGGCTGAACCGACTAAACTGAGTCGGCTCGCCACTGAAACGCTATCTGACGAGACCAATGATTTCTTCCTTAGCGATTCATCCGTTCTTGAGCTTTGCCTGAAATATAACGACGGTTCTCTCGAAATGCCGCAGGTTCCGAGGGACTGGGTGGAGAAGCAACGAGAACTGTGGCAGGTGAAGGCGTTACCCTTGAGGCGCGAAGCTTGTTATCGCTTGTCCGAACTGCCTTATCACCACGATGATGCGATCGACCGCATTCTCGTGGCCACTGCTTTGGCGGAAGGTTTGAGCATTCTTACGCCCGACGAGGAAATTAAGAAATACCCCGTAACCACGATTTGGTGAATTAGGTCCCGACCGGATGCCAAGTAGTCTTGGTTTCCTGTAAGCTGAGAATGGGAGATATTCCGGGATTATCCGTAGCGGAAATGGCCTTGGCCGGTAGATGCACCACCCGTTTTAGGTTCAGGGCGGAGTTTTCCTCAGTAAGTTTTCTTTCCTTGAGCGATAAATCCGCGGCAAGGATCGCATTCACGTCCATGTGGGTGGAGAAATCGGAAAGAAGTTCTTTGCGGAATCCCGTCAGAATGTTGACTACTCCGGCGGGTACGTCCGAAGAGTGGAGGATCTCGGCAAAAGTTGCTGGTGCTAGCGGACGAGTTTCCGAAACAAGAGAGATGACGACGTTTCCACCCGCCAATGCTGGCGCAAGTAGTGTGGCAAGACCCAGTAGAGAAGGTTCGTTAGGGGAGATTATTCCCACGATTCCCATCGGTTCCGGGACGGAAAAATTAAAGTGTGATGTAGATACCGGATTTACCGAACCGTGGATTTGGGCATATTTGTCGGCCCACCCTGCATAATACACAAAGCGTTCGATGGAGGTCTCGACTTCTTTGAGCGCCTTTTTTTGGGCCACGCCCTGAGAAGATATTTCGTTCACCAATTGATCAATCCGACCCTCCATTATTTCGGCGATTCGATATAGGATTTGTCCTCTATTGTAACCCGATCGCTTTGCCCAACCGGGAAAGGCTTTTCGAGCGACTACGACAGCTTCGCGCAAATCCTTGCGGGAGGCTCGGCAGAGGTTGGCGAGAAGGTCACCCGAGTGTGAGCGGGCCTCAAAGGTTCTACCTGATTCGGTTCGGGGGAATTTGCCGCCAATGTACAATTTGTAGGTTTTGGCGACTGAGAGCCGTCTGTCGGGGGAGTTGCTGCTCATCATCGGGTTCCTCCCATTTCACTGATGTTGAGGTAGGCTTCTAGTCCGTGGCGACCGCCTTCTCGGCCGAAACCACTTTCCTTATATCCGCCAAACGGTGAGGCGGGGTCGAATTTGTTGAAGGTGTTAATCCATACGACGCCTGCCTTGATTCGTTCGCTTACATGGAAAGCCTTGGCGCCTTTGTCTGTCCAGACGCCGCCGGATAGTCCGAAGGGCGTATTGTTGGCTTTTTCGATGGCTTCGTCGACGGTTCTGAATGTTTGAATGGCGAGCACCGGGCCGAAAATTTCTTCCTGCGAAATGCGATGAGACTGGGAGGCGTTGAGGAATAGGGTGGGGGGACACCAGTTTCCGCGTTTGGGTAGAGGGCATGAGGTTTGGAAGATTTCAGCTCCCTCGCGTTGGCCTACCTTTAGGTATCCTTGAATCTTTTTAAGTTGTTCTTTCGAATTGATTGCTCCGATGTCAGTGTTTTTGTCTAGCGGATCGCCCACGATGAGAGTTTCCATACGGTCTTTCAGCTTTCGGACGAGTTTTTTGGAAATTGATTCCTGAACGAGTAACCGTGATCCCGCGCAGCAGACATGACCTTGGTTGAAGAAGATGCCGTTGACTATGCCCTCCACGGCTTGGTCGAGGGCGGCGTCCTCGAATACTATGTTTGCGGCCTTGCCACCAAGTTCAAGGGTGAGTCGCTTGTCTGTTCCCGCTAATGTCTTGCGGATAAGCTTCCCCACCTCGGTCGATCCTGTGAAAGCAATCTTGTCCACATCGGGATGACGAACGATAGACTCACCTGTGGATCCTGCTCCGGTTAATATGTTCACTACTCCGGGAGGCAGGTCGACTTCCTGGAAGATCTCTGCCAGTTTGAGGGATGTCAGCGGAGTGGTTTCGGCAGGCTTGATGACCACTGTGTTACCTGCGGCCAATGCGGGCGCGATTTTCCAAGCAGCCATTAACAGTGGGAAATTCCACGGTATAATTTGTCCTGCAACTCCCAATGGACTTACTTTTCGTCCCGGAAAAGCGTAAGAGAGCTTGTCGGCCCAACCCGCGTGATAAAAGAAGTGGGCGGCTACGAGGGGAAGGTCAATGTCGCGTGATTCTCGGATTGGTTTTCCACCGTCCAAGGATTCCGTAACGGCCAGTTCCCGAGATCGTTCTTGAATCACCCGTGCGATGCGAAATAGGTATTTACCTCGTTCCGAAGGTCGGAGGCGAGACCATGTTCCTTCGTAGGCTTTGCGGGCGGCGGTCACGGCTTTGTCGACGTCTCGCTTGTCGGCCTCGGCCACTTTTGCGAGGGTCTTGTGACTGGAAGGGCTGGTCGTGTCGAAGTACTTCCCACTCGCCGGCTTAACGAATTTGCCGTCGATAAAGAGGTCGTAGCTGTCGTTTAGCTTGGCGAGTTCGGGGGATTCGGGTGCGGGGTCGTAATGCCAGCCCGTATCGAAATCCAACTTGTTGCTATTTTTTTTCGCCATGTCGGTAAAAGAGGTCAGTCAATGGAAAAATAGTTCGACGATTGGTATACGCCAGAACTTTGTTTCACGATTTGCATGAGAAGATCATTCGCGAGACTGCTGGCGCCGAATCTGAACAGCTTCGGCGTTAGCCAGCGATTGCCAAGGGTTTCACGGAGCATAACTAGATAACGAATGGCGATCTTTGAATTGGAAATTCCCCCTGCGGGTTTCATACCCACGATTTTTCCTGTTTCTTGAAAGTGGTCGCGAATGGCTTCCAGCATGACGAGCGTAACTTCCATGGTAGCCGCAGGTTGCACCTTGCCGGTGGAAGTTTTTATGAAGTCGGCACCGGCGTGGATGGCGAGATCGCTAGCTTTTCGCACGTTTTCGAGAGTGTGCAGTTCGCCGGTTTCCAGGATGACTTTTAAATGAGCCTCACCGCAGGCTTCTTTTACCGCGACAATTTCATCGGTCACGTATTGGTAATCACCTGCCAGAAAACGTCCCCGGGAAATGACCATGTCGATTTCTTGCGCTCCATCTCGAACCGCTCCCTTCGTTTGCTGAATGCGTAGAGAGAGATCGTCTTGCCCGCTGGGGAAACTGGTTGCCACGGAAGCTACCTTGACCCCGCAATCGTTCAATTCCTCTCGGGCAACTTTAACCATCGTAGGGTAGACGCACACTGCGGCCACCGTGGGGAGGTCGGGCAGATCGACGTGCAAATGCCGAGCCTTGTAACAGAGCCGTCTCACTTTGTCCTCGGTGTCCTTACCCTCGAGCGTGGTGAGGTCTATCATGGACAAGGCAAGTTTTAGAGCCTCCATCTTGGATGACTTCTTTATGCTTCTTGTGCTGAATCTGGCCACACGCTCAGCTACTCCGACGCTATCGATGGGGGGTGAGTTGGCAAGTGTAGCGCTAAGGCTCATACTTATGTTAGGGCAGGAATTTTGAAGTTCCGAAAGGTATGATCAGGAGTCTATTGTTACACTCAGTTGGCCATTGGTCAATTCTCGGTAGACTCTAATTTTTAATGCTTGTGAGTCGACGAGGAATGAATTGTTGAATCTTGGAGATTTTGCACGCTGTTACCATTTTAAGGGCGGCGGCAGGGTTTGCGGAGACGGCACTCTCTATACCGTACCAAAGCATCAACGGGAAGACAGGGTCTTCGTTCAAATCTTCTCTATTCCCCAGTGCGGTAGCCAAAGGCCAGCGTTTCTCTAGAGGTAGTTTTCGCATAGCGGATGCAAGGTAAAGTCGCACGAGGCCGGATTGCTCGGTTATCGCGAGCGAGGTGAACAGGTCAATTGTCTCAACGTTCGGTGACCCGAAGTCGACGAGCAACTGGATAGCCCAGACACGTATGTGTTCTTCCTTATGCCGGAGTAGGAGACCGAGCCGTTTTGCATCAAGCTCTCCTATGCCGTAGAGGCACCAGAGTGCTCGCAGTTTACGTGTGACGTTGGGATTCTTTGCCAAGATTTCCTCAAGTCTTTGTTTAGCGTCCGTGAGGTTTTTCCCCTCTTCAGCTCTTTCTTGAAGAATACGTCGAGCGTTACGCACGAGTCGTTCGTTTGAGTGAAGTTGTAGCTCGGCCAGTTCGATGGAGTTCAGTTTCTTCAAGTCGATGCTCTTGGACTTGGTTTCTCCGTAGGTAATTCGATAAATACGCCCCGACGAGCGATGGAGTCCGTCGTTTTCGTGGCATTCTCCGACATCCGACCAGTCCAGCAGATAAACGGAACCGTCGAACCCGTAGTCCAACTCCACACCACGAAACCAGAGGTCCTTAACTTTGAGGAAATCAGCTTCGTGTTTTCCCACATAGCTAGATCCGCTTCTTTCGAGTCGTTCGCTATTGAGTCGTCGACCATGAAAATTTGCGGTGAACAATTTGCCTCTGTACTTGGCGGGCCAGTTGTCTCCCTGATAAATCATCATGCCGCAATGAGCATGTCCGCCACCGGCTTCGTCAGTGCTTGGAGTAAGACCTGTTTTTTTTAAGTCTGCCCATTTTTCACGCCCTATGTCCCAGTGGAAGTGATCACCGGTTTGCTGGATCAGTTCGTAGAGGTGCGGATTGTAGTGTTGTCCGTACATGCGTTTATAGTATGCTCCGGGGACTCCGTGCCAAAGGTGGCCGATCACCGTGTTGATGAAAAAAAGCTGACCGTGCTCATCCCAGTCGTGCCCCCACGAATTAGTGGTGCCTTCGCAAACGACCTCGAATATGTGTCGGGTTGGATGGTAGCGCCAAATGCAGCAACGCAGTTTCACGCGGCTTTCGTCCGGGGTTCCGGGCTTTCCCACCTTGGATGTGTCGAGGATGCCATGGCGCCCGTACAGCCAACCGTCGGGTCCCCATTTTAGGCCATTCACGATGTTGTGTCGCACCTTGCCGGAATGCCAGCCATCGAGAAGCACTGTAGGTTCGCCATCAGGTTTGTCGTCCTCGTTCTCATCTGGAATGAAGATGAAATCGGGGGCGCAGGTGGCCCATACACCGCCGAAACCCAGAGCGATGCTTGTGAGGCGCTGTAACCCGTCATGAAACACTTTCCTTTTGTCGAACTTGCCGTCGCCGTCGGTGTCCTCAAAAATGACGATGCGGTCTCGCAATTCTGTATTGAAGATCAATGTGCGGTCGGCGTAAGTGTAGCACTCGGCGACCCATAAGCGCCCGCGGTCGTCGAAAGTCATGGCGATAGGTTGGCGCACGTCGGGCTCTGCGGCGAAGACGTTTACCTTGAAACCCTCAGGCAAAGTGAAGCCCGCAGCACTTTCCTCGGGAGAAGGAAGTTTGAGATCGGTCTTTTGAGTGTCGGGTGGCTCAGGGAAGTGTTCAGCGTGTGTCGTCGAACCCCAAAACAGAAAATTCAACCCGAGGATTTGAAAAAAAGCTTTCATTCTCGAATCGGACGTATAATAGCTGGTCAAGGCAAGCGTAGAGATGGGAGAAAGTGGTTTTGTTCGTTTGGCTAAGCTTACCGCCGAGCCTTATGTATCTTTTCTTGTTTCCCTGAGGAGGTCGGCAGTTCGTATCTCCTGATCTCTACTTCTCGAATCTGTTTTTGCAGTTCCTTTTCCAGTCGTTCGACGACCGGTTTGTTTTCGGTGTTGGCAGCGACGTTATGGACTTGGTCCGGGTCGGTTTCACGATCGAACAGTTCTGCGGGGTGGCCCGCGAGTTTGAGGTAGGTGTAACGTTCGGTGCGTATGCCGTAATGATTGAGGGTTCCCCAATAGGCGTAGAACTGGGAATGGCGCCAGTCGGTAGGGGATTTGCCCTGAAGCAAGGAAACCATGCTATGTCCCTGCATGGCGCCGGGGGATGTCAGTCCGGCCAGTTCTAATAGGGTGGGGGCGAGGTCAACGTTTATGCAAAGATCCTTGTTCACAGTGCCCGGCTTGATCAATCGAGGATACCGTATGAGGAATGGTATGCACATGGAGGTCTCGAGGATGAGTCGTTTGTCGTAGAAGCCGTGCTGACCCAGCCAATAGCCTTGGTCTGAGGTGTAGACGACTATGGTGTCCTCGGTCAGCTTTTCTTGGTCTAAATAATCGAGGACCCGCTTCAGGTTGTCGTCGTTGCCGGTCAGGCAGCGTATGTACTTGTGGATCATGTGTTGGTAGGCGACGCGAATCCTTTCCTTGTCGCTCTTTGGGTCGTGTTTCCACATCTCGTTCGGTGCTTTGTCTTTCAAGTGACGGAAGTAATAGGCATTGCCTTCTTTGGTTTGCTTGGGATTGCCGCCGGAAAGCAACATGTGAAACTTGGTTCTTTTGAGGAACTCCTTCTTGAGGTTCGAGTCGCTGCTGTAAACGTCTTCGTAGAGAGTGGGCGGTTGGGCGATGGGTATCCCCGCGAGCAATTTATCGTATCGGGCGGCCTTGAACTGGAGGCTCAGTAAAAAGGCTTTTTCTTATCCCTTGCCTTGAGCCAATCCATGGCGACGTCTGTGACGTCGAGCCAGTGCTAGGCGGAACGTTCACCGTAATGAAGGCTGTCGAGTAAATGATCGATCAGGTCGCTCCAAGCCCTGTCGGGGTCCTTGTCCCATGCGAGGCGAAACTGGTAGATTTCGAAGGGTGTTGGAGGAAGTCCATGCAGATCGAGGTAAGCACGCTTGACGAGGGTGTGGAAATCCGCCTGCTGAGCGGGGGATACTTTTGCCTCTCTTAGTTTCTCTTTCACAAAGGCATCGACTGGATGGGATGCGCTTTCGGGAGCCTTCGGTTTGACCACCGATTGGAAGGCCCAAACGTCCTCTGGCTTATAGCGCCTGTAGGTCCACTCCTCCGAGAGTCCGCCGCTTGTCTAGACCAGCAAGCCTTCTTCCGTAACTGGGATCGATCTTTCTTTCTGCAGGTGGCGGTCCTGGGTAACTTGATCGGGCCAAGGAGCGCCAAACTTGATCCAGCGCCGAACTCATTCAATCTGCTCGTATGTCAACCGATCGTTTTCCTTTGGGGGCATTTCATAGTCCTCGTCCTTCCATTGGATCGCGGTCATGATGAGGCTTTTATCCGGATGAAAGGGAACTAGAACATCGTCCGCGGTCTCGCCTCCCTTCAGAAGGTCGTTGCGAGTTGTCAGGTTGAATTCGCCTTTCACCTTCTTGCCTTTCTCGCCGTGGCAGGCCAAGCATTTGCTTTCGAGGATTCCGCGTTCCTTTAAAGAAAAGAGGCGTTCCCCTTGAGCCCTTTGATCGACTTTGTCCTGTCCGTTAAGAAGAACGGGCAAAAGAGCCACAGCTGTTAGTAAGAGTCTCATCAAATGATGTTTTTCTCGATCCAGGATTGAGCGGCTTGCAAGTCACGCCGATGAATGGCGTCCACAATGGGTTCATGCTCTTGGTAGATTTCCATGTAGTTGGTCAACCGGGAGTAAGTCATTCGCATGCGAACGGTAATGCTAAGCCAAATAATTTCCATTTCCTTGGAAGCTTGCGATACCCAGTAACGGTGGAGGGCAAGATCGCTTTCCGCCACCTTTGGAAGATCGGACTTCTCGGAGGCGAGGTTTAAATTTTCAAGCAAACGATTGAGGTGAGCGTCATCTTCCGAATTCCAGTTGGGCAAGACCTTCTTGAGAGAGTGAATCTCCAAATCTCGTCTTAGTTTTAAGAGTATGTCGCGGTCTTCCTTGTCGGGAGGAGAACCCACCCGCACTCCCTTGTTTTGCCTGTAAATCAAGACTCCTTCCTGTGTGAGTTGCAGGAGCGCATCACGGATCGGCCCCCGGCTTATGCCGAAGCGTTCGGCCAAGGAATGTTCTCGGACGGGTTGGTTACTTTCCCATTGCCCCGAAAGCATTTCTGGACGCAAGGTGTCGCAAATTTCATCTCGTTTTAGGCGAGGTTTTTTCAGGGATACTTGGGTTAGTTTCGGTATGCCTTCCAACGAGCCTCGATGCCCTTTGCGTCGGCACTGCCGTCCAGAATAACGATACGGTAGCGCAAGGTGATGCTTTTCCCCGGTTGAATAGACCATCCGGTTTCCTGCACGGGGACGTAGTTGAAGAATACCTTGCCGTTGTCCCAAGTGCGGATGCGCTGGGGAGCATCATGGTTTTTAGGGTGGCAGAGAATCGCCACGGTGGCGTCTTCCCCTTTTGCCTCTTCGGCGGGGCCGTGCATGGCGACCCAGCGGGCCCGAGTGGCGTGGGGGGGGGTTCTGGCCAGGTCCTCCGGGGGCACGGAGGCGCTGCTCTTTTTGTTTCCTGTATGGGGGGGCCCGCGGGCCAGGCCGGCGGCGGTGCGCCGGGGGGGGAAGGCCCAGGGGTTGGCCGTCCAGGTTTTCTGGGGGACGGTGCTCACGGTGGCCGTGCTCCCGCCCACGAAGGCCGCATCGACCAATAGGGTTTCGTTCAGGATGACGGTTGGCTCGGCCTTGATGCCGTCGAGGTAGCCGAGATGTTCTTGGACCACGGTGAAACCAGCATCTCGAGTCTCCTTCACCTTGGCGTGGCGGATACGTCCGGTGCGGCGTCCGAGGTTCCAAAAGTCAGGACCTTTCTTGTCGTCGTACTTGGTGTTCACCCAGGCATGCCAGAGTCCGATGTGATGATAATGGTCGTCGGGATGAATGCCGGTCACGATTCCGCCGGAAGGGGCGTGCATCGGGTAAATGAACCCGCTGCGGTTATAGATCGGGTCGACGCCGTTCGGGGGCGGCACCTCAGCTATGTGGTATGTGAGAATCGGTTTCTCGCCCCGCATCAGGGAGATCGTCTTTTCAGTTTGTTTGAGCGAGATGCTCTCCTTGGCCTCTGCAGGAAGCAGTCCAAAGAGGAGCAGGATGGATGGGAGTAAGCGAAGCATTGGAGAAGTTTTCATATTCCCTGCACTTTAGCCCCATGTATGCGGCGGGCAAGCCCGAGGTTACTCGCTCCGACTAGTTGCCATAAGACAGGTACTGAGGGTTCTGGGGGTTCCTGCTCGGCGGCGAGTCTTTGCTGGAGTACGTATTGTGCGTATGAAATAGGAAATAATTGCGGTGCTCCACGCGAACATGTAAAAACTCACCCGGGTGTCGACTTCCCTCATGTAGAATTGAAACGACGGGATATCGGACTTCACAAAGGCTCCCATGATTTGTCGATAAAGGCAGATGAGCGTCACCCAAAACAAATGGAAAGGTCGTCGAACGCCTCGGTTGAGATGAAACCGCGAAGAAGGTTTCCAACCAGATCAACATTGTGTTGAGGAATATGCTGACGCTTGCCTGAATCGCGATTATTCGGATCAGACTAGGAATGGGATCGTTCGTCGGATCCATCCGAAAAGGGAAATATCAACGTGGACGTACGACGACCTCGAAATCGGATCCCTTGATTCGCCGGAGTTCTTCGTGCAGCACCGGAATACGTTCATCCGGGGTGACGCTGATTGCCCACTCGATCCCGTTGTCGGCTACAAGCATTCCGTATTTCTTAAGCCCTTTGAGGATTGCCTGCACTTCAGGGGGGAAACTGCTGACGTCGACCTTCTGCTTCAACCGAATGCGCTCGCCCATTCGCGGTAGATTCGGATCGGTGAGTTGACTCGCGAAGTGGCGTGCCGGCGAGACATACGCGCGTTGGGTGCGTCGAACGGTTACCCGCATGGCGTGACGAACGATGCCTCTCTTCAATTCGTCGTACCGAACCACGGCGGGAAAAATGGGTAGACCCGCAGCGTCGGCACTGGTCCAGTCTGCTGGACGCAACTTATTGGTCTTGAGGTCAAACACGGAAGCCTGTCCCGCCTCCCATCCGGTATCCGTCTTTTTTACGGCGAAGAACTCATACAGCATGCGATTGACGGGGTCCACGACAATTGCATGGCGATCTCCCCCCTTGTTAAACCGATCGCGTTGCACTTCATCCAGCGTATGAATCATTCTGCCGTCTGGCCGCTTGTAGTGGATTGGCCAACCTTCGATCGGAGTGGTTTCTGGAATGGGAAAAGGTCCTTTGTCCGACTCTCCCGCATAATGAACTTTGGTCAGATTTACGCGCTTTTGATTTGGCGGAATCAGGATGAATGCCATGTCGGGGTTGTAGCGAAGCGGTTTGCTGGCTCCGATGGAGGAAATGATTTGCCTTGAGTTTTTGTGCAACGGCCAATCTTCCACAATTTGATTCCATGGGTTGTCTCGAGGGAAGACTTGCAAGGCACTGCAAATCTCATCGGCTTTCACTGTGTTGAACATGACCGGCTCGGTGATGGAGAACATTTGTGGAGCGAGTGAATTGACGTTGGTCACCCACTTTTGCAGCCAGACAGGGTATGCCTTCGCCAAGAGGTCCTCCGCGTAGTATCCTAGCCAACTATAGCCGTTGCGTCGCTCGTAGGAGATTTCCGCCAAGGTTTTTCTAGGGATGCCATCGCGGCTGCAGAAGATGGGCCGGTTCGTCCCGATCCCGTAGAATCGTGCCCAAATGGTCGGAGCCGAGGCATCCTTGACCACCACCTTGTCCCATCCCTTGGGCGTACCCTTGGTTTCCTTCCGGATTTCTCGGATACCGGTCAGCTTGGCTTCGTTGAACCAGCGGACGGCTCCTTGCACGGCGGCAATGATTTCCCGCGACGGCTCGTCGATCTCCATTAGGAAGCGAACCACGCCGACGGACTCTGCACCGCTGATGGAGGGCAGTTCGTAGCTGCGAGCCCCTCGCGGAGCCAAGGTCTTCTCGTCGTGCTGGGCGCACCAGGCGGTCTTCTTCCCATCCACCACGATCTGGCACTTCAAAATGCAGAGGATGCCTCTCTCGACTGCTTTGCCACATCGCTCGCGGAGCTCGTCGCTGACGAATGGATATGCCTTCCTGTCCCGGAAAATTTCTCGCAAGGTCGACATCACCCCGATCATGGCTCCGTCGTTGAAGGTAATGTGAACTGAGTAACCGGATGGTTTTGGAAATTGCTGAGGCCATCCACCATTGGCGTACTGGGCTTTGAGCATAAACTCGATGCCCTTCAGGCAGGCTTCCTTATAGCGTGGGTCGCCCGTTTCCTTGAATGCCTTGGCCAAGTAACGCACCTCGTTGTGCGTGGCCCCGTTGTCGAATGTCGTGTCGCCGGCGGTTTTAATGTCCGCTAGTTTTTTCTTTTCAGCTGTGCTCCGTTCCCGTTCCCAGTCGTAATTCTTTGGCCAACCACCGTTGTCGCGTTGATGAAGGAGAATGTTTTCCGCCTTCTTGGCTTTAGCGATCCCAACAGAAGTGGAAAGCGAAAGGCAGATGATCAAGGAGACCGAGGCAATCTTCATTTCTTTTCACCGATCGCTTTTGCTTGCATCTTGGCAAGGAGGACGGCGAGGTCATTGCGGGTTTCTTGGTGTTCCGTGTGCTCGGCTAAGTTATCATATTCCATGGGGTCCTCTTGGTAGTCGTAAAGCTCGATCCCGTGCTTGCCGCCCAACCACTCGGTGTAGCGGTAGCGTTCAGTTCGCACGGTTCGTCCGAGGGGATTGGGTTGGGCTTTCGTCCTAAAGCCTTTGGGCCGTATGCGACTCACCGTGTAGGCCGCTTCCTTGCCGCGGCGCTGGGGGCGCTGTAGAATGGGGAGCAGGCTGTCTCCCATAAGGTGGTCTGGTGCGGGTAGACCGCAGAGGTCGGCAAGAGTGGGGTAGAGGTCGACCAACTCGGTCATGGCAGAGGTGTCGCGACCCGCAGTTGTCATGCCGGGGACCGAGATGATCAGAGGCACGCGGTCGCTGGCTTCGAAGAGATCGCTTTTTTGCCAAAGCCCGTGGTGCC
>JACNJI010000448.1 GCA_014382645.1 Verrucomicrobiota bacterium
GGGTCTGACTGGTACGTGGCAGGGCAGCGCGTAGGTCGCCGCGACCGGGGAACAGGGGTGGTGCTCGCTGCCGTAGGGTCCCATTCGTTTCGCTCCCACCGCTATGGATGACCGCGTGTTCGTGGGATCCGACGATGGATTTCTCTACTGCATCCAAACGGATACGGGAAAACTGCTTTGGAAGTTCCGTGGTGTCCCCTCGACCAGGAAGGTGCTGGGCAATGGTCGCATGATCTCGCTTTGGCCCGTTCGTGGAGGCCCTGTGGCCAAGGAGGGCAAGGTATGGTTCGCCGCCGGTGTGTGGCCCATGGAGGGCGTTTACGTCTACTGTCTCGATGCCAAGACAGGGAAATTAATCTGGCTTAACGACCGTTGCGGATTCATGTACGGCACCCAGCCCCACAACGCTCAAGCAACCGGTGGTCTTGCCCCCCAAGGATACCTCTTGCTGGATGGCGACGACCTGATTGTGCCTAGCAGCGTTGCTTTCCCCGCTCGTTTCAATGCCGCCACCGGCAAGCTGAAAGAGTTTGAATTACCGTCCCAGGGACGTTTGCCGGGAGGCTGGTTTGCCTCGACTGCATCGGAAAAAGAAAAGCAGCGTTTGCAACGTAGAGGTTTGCTCTTCGACAGCGACGTCAACAAGCGACGCCATGAGGATAGGGTGAACGAGAGCGGTCAACCAGGAGTGCGATCTACGATTTACGCCGGTGATCGAACGATTAGCTTTTCAGATGGAGTCGAAGGCGTATCAGGTGAAATTTACGAGATGCTGACCGCGAACGGTCGGCTTTACGTAATCACTTTGGGTGGTGAAATACATTGCCTCTCCGCCGCAAAGGTTACCCCCCGAGTTTACCAGTTCGACCCGAAGGGCAAGCCATCGGGCGTGCAAGATTCCCTTGTTGCCGCAATCCTAGACGCGACTGAGTTTCGCCAGGGTTATGGGCTAATTCTCGGCATGACTGAAAAATGGATGGGCCTTGTCGAGAATTCTTCCGCACGGCTGGTAGGGGTAGGCAGGGTAGGGGATATGCAACGACTGCGCGAGCAAATCAATGTTGCCGGCGTAACGGCAGACAGGGTGGGCTTGTTCGGGGGCAATCCACTGGCTTTGGGTTTTCCTCGCTATTTTGCAGGCTTGGTGTTGGCGGACGAATCAGCCGACATAAAATGGAACAAGGAACTCTGGTCTAAGGTTTACTCTACATTGCGACCTTATGGCGGTTCTCTTTGTATCGTGGGTTCACGGAAGTTCAGGAACGCATTCCGAACTGTCTTTAAACTTAGTGAGTTTCCGGCCGCTCGACTAAGTGAGCATAATGGTTTCACTTTACTCCAAAAAGAGGGTGCTTTGCCCGGGGCTACCAATTACCTTGGGAAATGGGAAAAAAGTTCTGACGAGAATGTGCGTTTTCCGCTTGGGGTATTGTGGTTCGGGGATGAATTGGGGCATTTTAAGCGTTCGCCTCAGCCAAAGTTCGTTGATGGGGTGATGGTTTCTACTCCGAAAAATTGGATGGAGAACCAGAATGAGCGTACTCGTAATTCTGATTATCGTTTACTGCCGGCGGTTTTGTCCGACGTTTTTACCGGACGAGTCATGGGATCGAACGAGGAAATCGAAGTGCGCAAGCGGCACGGCAAGGTCGATCTTGAAAACCTTCAACCCAGTCAGTATAGGCCACCGCATCAGGCAAATGCGTGGAAACCCGAACAGCCTCGAGCCGGTGAACGCTTCAACCCTCTGACGGGAGAGCGAGAACCTCGCGTATTTCCAAAGAGTTACGGTTGCGACGGCGGCGTCGACTATGGATATCTCTATACAATGCGTTCCGCTACTGCGTCTTACTACGACAAGCGAATCGAAAGCGGCACAATCAACCTGAGCGGACCCCGCTCCGGTTGCACCAACAGCATCATCCCTGCGAATGGCGTGTTAAGTGTTCCTTACTATTACGAGGGATGCACTTGCAGCTATCCTCTTCCTATGGCCATGGCCATGGTCTCCATGCCCCAGACGCATGAGCAATGGACTTCCTGGGGTGAAGTTCCTCCCGAGCGTCTCAATGGGAAACTGAGGCGATTAGGTCTCAACTTCGGGGCGCCAGGTGACAGAGCTACTGAAAGCGGAACACTTTGGATTGACTCTCCGAGCGTGGGCGGGCCTTCCCCAATTCTTCCGATAAAGGTTTTACCGGAAGGCGCGATCTACCGCTATCATCACTCACTTCGGGTTGAAGGCGGACGGGGATGGCCTTGGGTGGCAGCTTCTTTGTCCGAGGGGATAGAGTCCGTAAGAATCCAGGGATTTTCAAAAGGGAAATATCTTTTGCGTCTAACCTTTCTCGAACCGGATCCTCTTCAGTCCGGAGAGCGTATGTTTGACGTTCTCGTCCAAGGCAAAAAACTATTGTCGAAGTACGACGTTGTCAAAGCCGCCGGAGGTGCCATGCGGTCCACGGTCGAGTCTTTCGGGGGCATTTCAATAGATGATTCTATTTTGATCAAGTTTCGAGCGATCGAAGGTGCTGCATTACTGAGTGGCTTGGAGCTGATCCGTGAGGATTTGCCCTCCGAGCAACCCGTCAAGCTAGCCGACCGCGAAGTTAGGTACGGTCCTGCCGAATAGTTTGCTCTTAGCCTAGTCCTTCGATTTCCCAGCCATTACGGTATTTTGGACGAACGAACGAGTTGGCTTGTTCCGAGTTCGTGAAACGTAGTTTTTTTGCGTCCCAGATGAGCTTCTTTTTGCTTCCGATGCGTGCGGCAACTACTCCCATTAAAACGGTTTCGGTCAGTGGACCTGCGTATCCGAAATAGCTGTTTGGGTTTTCTCCCGTTCGGAAGGCATCCAACCAGACTTTGTAGTGATCGAGTCGTTCTACCTTGGGCCGCGCAAGCTTAGAAAACTTTTCCGTCGGCCACAGTCGAGGCATCCCGCCATGCGGGCAAAGAGCAGTCCCTTCTTCTCCTATGAACATTGCTCCTTGGCTAGGTACTTCGGCGTCCATGGGCAAGTGCGTGCCTTTCTTGGTCGGGCGTTGGCCGCCGTCATACCATTTCATGATTAGCTCGTCGCCGGAAGTGAACTCTGTGCCTGCGAAACGGTATGTGAGAACTTCGGCGGTCGGGAAAGTTTCGGGTTTGGGCGATGGTCCTTCGTAGGCAACGGATTTTGCAGGACCCAGTCCCAGTATCCAGACCACGGGGTCGATGATGTGACAACCCATGTCGCCCAAGGCTCCTGCTCCGAAGTCGAACCAACCGCGCCACTTGAAGGGGTGATAGGTGTCTAGCTTGAAGGGGCGTTCCGGGGCAACTCCAAGCCATTTGTCCCAATCGAAACCTGCCGGAATTGGATCCGAACCGGACGGTCGATCAATGCCTTGCGGCCAGACCGGCCTGTTGGACCATGCGTGAGCCGAGACAACCTTGCCGATTGCCCCTCCGCGCACCATTTCGAATAGCGTGCGGTAACCGAGCCCGCTGTGATGTTGGTTACCCATCTGAGTCGGTACACCCGCCTTAGCCGCTGCTTCGGTAATCGCTCGGGCTTCCTGAATGGTGCGAGTCATTGGCTTTTGGGTGTAAGTCCCTTTGCCCAATTGAAGAGCGTTCATTGTGACGGGAGCATGCATATGGTCAGGTGTACTCACTGTCACCGCATCAAAGTTTTTTTCCTCTTTCTCGAACATTTCCCGCCAATCCGAATAACCTTTAGCCTGTGGCCACTTCTCCTTGACCAAATTATAACCGCCCTTGCGGTTCGCAGCCACGTTTACGTCGCAATAGGCGATGAGTTCAGCGTGTCTGGCTGCTCCATTCAAGTCCGTCCATCCTTTGCCTCCGCACCCAACGGCTGCGATCCGAACCTTTGTTGTGTTTTTGGCCGTAACCACAAAAGGAAAGGCTAGGGCGGTTCCGCCCATGGCATTAAGAAAATTACGACGAGAAGGGTTTTGGCTAAATTTCTTTTTCACTCATCCTATCCGACGGGATTCCCCTTCAGTTAGCAATATATAATCTAAGGGATTTTCTATTGTTGCCTAACTAGAACTTGACTCAATCGATGATCCTTATCGGAAATTGAATTTTTGGCATGGTGATTTTCATTGTATGAATTTACAATCCAGACACCGGCGATTTGCCGTCTTAAGGTTCGTCCTTGTGGTATTGTTTCTTGGTCGCATAAGATTTGGGATCGTAATGGCATATACCTTATAATGAAATTCCAGTCCTGCATTCTCGCTCTGTTCCTTTGCCACACCCTCCCCTTGTTCGCGGTGGATTTCAATAGGGACATTCGTCCTTTGTTGGCTAGCAAGTGCTACGCCTGCCACGGTCCGGACGAGGGAGGGCGCAAAGCCAAGTTGCGGTTGGATCTTAGGGGAGATGCCTTGAAGAAAGAGGTCATCGTTCCGGGTGAAATCGAGGACAGTGAATTTCACTACCGCATCCGATCCGACGATCCCGAGGAAATCATGCCCCCACCGGAATCCAAGGCGACCTTGACGGAAAAGGAAAAGGATTTGCTCGACCAATGGATCGCGGAGGGTGCCAAGTACGACAAGCACTGGGCTTTCGTGCCGCCTGTTTCCTCCGAGGTTCCACAAACGAAATCAAAATGGGGACGCAACCCGATCGACACCTTC
This sequence comes from Verrucomicrobiota bacterium, assembly GCA_014382645.1. Lineage (GTDB taxonomy): Bacteria > Verrucomicrobiota > Verrucomicrobiia > Opitutales > Seribacteraceae. The sequence goes on from JACNJI010000448.1 coordinate 4,656, forward strand.
GTTCTAGCTAAGCTCGAGCAAAAGAATCTATCTCCCTCCAAGGCAGCCGACCACTACGCATTGGTGCGACGGCTCTACCTCGACTTGATCGGACTGCCCCCCACTCCGGAACAGGCGGATGCCTTCGTTCAAGACAAGCGACCCGATGCCTGCGACCAATTGGTCGACGAGTTGCTCGCCTCTCCGCATTATGGGGAAAAATGGGGTCGTGAGTGGCTCGACCTCGCGCGCTACGCCGATACCAACGGCTATGAAAAGGATCGTCCTCGAAACATTTGGCCATATCGGGACTGGGTCATCCGATCCCTCAACGCGGATATGCCCTATGATCAGTTCACCATCGAGCAGTTGGCCGGGGATATGTTGCCCAACGCCAGTCAGGAACAAAAGATTGCCACCGGATTTCATCGAAACACGCAGCTGAACGAGGAAGGGGGGATCGATCCTCTTGAGTTTCGCTTCTACGCCGCGGTCGATCGGGTAGCCACCACCGGTACGGTGTGGATGGGACTGACCACCGGATGCGCCCAGTGCCACACCCACAAGTACGACCCGATCACCCACGACGAGTACTACGGTCTTATGGCCCTGCTTGACAATGTCGAGGAACCCGATCTTTTCTTGGAAACCGAACAGCAAGCCAAGCAAAAGGTAGAAGTTCAAAAGCAAATAGAGGCCAAGACGGTTGCCTTGCTAAAAGAGATCGAAGGATTCGAGGAAGCCTTTCAGGTTTGGATGAAGGAAGCGTCAAAGAACGCCACGCACTGGACTACGATCCGCCCGACCGCGATGAAGACAAACCTGCCCAAACTTGAGGTGATGAAGGATGGTTCGATTTTCTCATCCGGCGATGTTACCAAACGAGATGTCTTTGACTTGAATTTCACCAGTAACCACGCGATTTCCGCCTTGCGCTTGGAGGTCTTGCCCGACGATCGCCTACCCCAGCGTGGCCCGGGAAGATGCTACTACGAGGGGCGGAACGGGGATTTCTTTCTTAGCGAATTCACCGTCAGGTCCAAAGGTTTCAAGCATAAGATCAACGCCCCGTCGCACACTTATGGCAAGATCAGCATTGGAGGCGGTTCGGCGGATGCTAAGAATGTTACCGACAGGGACGGGTCTTCGGGATGGTCTACTGCCGGACAGACCGGCAAACCGAATCATCTCGTTCTCCCCCTCGAAAAACCCATCCCGGCAAACATCCCGTTTTCCATCGAGATGCTCTTTGAGCGACACTTCGTGGTCAGTCTCGGTCGCTTTCGCCTCTCCGCCACTTCCGACGCCAAACAACCCAAGGCTAAGAAACACGGAACAGATATCGAAGCCATCCTTACTCAAGACTCGAATATCACTGTGGGGGAGCTTGCCCATTTGCGAAAGGTTTTTCTCGAGCAAGATCCGCGGTGGCAAAAGCAACGAAAGCCCCTCGAAGATTTGAAGAGGAGAATTCCCCGTCTCGGAAATACCCTCGTGATGCAAGAAAGACCGGTGGATAACCCACGCCCCATTTATCTTCGTCATCGCGGAGAATACATAAGTCCGAAGCATCAGGTAAGCCCAAGCATACCCGCGGTATTTGCACAGAACGGCCCAAAGGACCCGGTCAACCGCTTGGAGCTCGCCCGTTGGCTCGTGAGTGAAAGCAATCCCCTCGGCGATCGGGTGACCGCAAACAGGGCCTGGCGCTCCTTCTTCGGGCAAGGATTGATCCGAACGAGCGGAGATTTCGGCACCCAAGCATCCGCCCCCGATCACCCTGAGCTTCTCGATTGGTTAGCGGTGGAATTTCGCAGGCGAGGGATGTCCCTAAAAAAACTTCATCGCCTGATCGTGACCAGCTCGACCTACCGGCAAAGTTCCGAGATGACAGAGGGTTTATTGGAACTTGATCCCCGGAATCGCCTCCTTGCCCGAGGACCCCGCTTTCGCTTGTCAGGCGAGTTGATTCGTGACCACATGCTCGCCGCCAGTGGAAAGCTTTCTTCCAAGATGTTTGGACCTGGCGTCTATCCTCCGCAACCCATTAGTGTGCTCGCCCATGCCTTCGGAGGCAAAAGTTGGAAGGTTTCCATAGGAGAGGATCGATACCGACGATCCATCTACACATTCGTCAAGCGCACCGCTCCCTTCGCCGGATACATGACCTTCGACGGGACCTCGGGCGAGAACTGCCTCGCCAGGCGGGACCGCAGCAATACCCCCCTTCAAGCTCTGACCCTACTGAACGACGAGATGTTCCTAGAGCTTGCCCGTGCCGCCGGGACAGAGGTTCACCTGCAAAAGAAGGATCCCGTCCTCACTCTCTTCCGCCGTTTTCTTACCCGTGCCCCGAACCGGGAAGAAACCAAAGCTCTCCAAGCTTACTTGGACCAACAAATCGAACGCCTGACCAAAGGGGAGCTCAAACCCGGTGAAATTGCCGACGACAAGAAAGCAACTCCCGAACTTGCTGGAAAAGTTCTCCTTGCCCGAGCCATCATGAACCTAGACGAAGCCATCACCAAGCCATGAACGTTCCTCCTCTCCTCCATCGCACGCGCCGTCACTTTTTTCAGGATTGCGGAATTGGCGTCGGCAAGATCGCCCTCGCCTCACTGCTCGCCAAGGAATCCTTCGGAGCAACCGGCAAGCCCGACTTCATGCGCTTCCCGATCAAGGCCAAGCGGGTGATCTATCTCTTTATGGCCGGCGCTCCCAGCCAACTCGAGCTCTTCGACAACAAACCCAAGCTCAAGGAAATGGAGGGCAAACCCATTCCTCCCTCCGTGATCAAGGGTCAACGCTACGCCTTCATCCAGCCGGACGCCGCCGTTCTCGGTCCACGCTTTCCCTTTGCCAAGCACGGAGATTCCGGGGCCGAACTCTCGGACCGGTTGCCCTACCTGAGCAAGGTCGCGGATGACTTGACCTTCGTCAAATCGATGCATACCGACCACTTTAATCATGCCCCGGCCCAACTGTTCATGACTACGGGCAGTGGAATCCCCGGGCGGGCAAGCATGGGTTCCTGGCTTAGCTACGGAATAGGGAGCGAGTCGGATGACCTTCCCGGCTTCGTTGTCATGAGAAGCGGAGGAAACCTAAGCGGAGGATCCGCAATGTGGGGATCCGGCTTCCTGCCCTCCGAGCATCAGGGAGTTCCCTTTCGAGAAGGCTCTGACCCAATCCTTCACGTCTCCAACCCGAAGGGGATCGACCGAACCGCCCAGCGCCAGACCCTCGACCTGCTGAACAAGCTCAATCGCGGGACTCATCAAAGGTTGCGTGACCCAGAAATCACCGCCCGCATCGATGCCTACGAGATGGCCTACCGGATGCAGGCACGGGCCCCCGAATTGATGGACTTCTCCAAGGAAAGCAAGGAGACCCTCGAACTATACGGAGTCAAGGAAGGCAAGTCCGACTTCGCCAGCAACTGCCTGCTGGCTCGCCGGTTGGCCGAACGCGGAACTCGTTTTATCCAGCTTTACCACGGGGGTTGGGATGCGCACTCCAACGTCGAGGGAAACGTCAAGAACAACGCCAAGGCGATAGACCAGGCCAGCGCCGCCCTCGTGCAGGACCTCAAGCAACGGGGCATGCTCGAAGATACCCTTGTCGTCTGGGGAGGAGAATTCGGCCGTACCCCGATGGTTGAGGCCAGCGCTGCACTTAAGCGCAGCGGCGGACGAGACCATCACCCACAAGCCTTTACCATGTGGATGGCCGGCGGAGGGGTCAAACCCGGCATCACCCTCGGTCAGACCGATGAACTCGGGTTCCACGTCAGCGAGGACCCGGTGCATGTCCACGACCTGCAAGCCACCATCCTACAACTTCTCGGAATTGATCATTCTCGATTGTCCTTCCGTTTCCAAGGCTTGGACTTCCGCCTCACCGGGGTCGAGGAGCACCACGCAGTCGAGCAACTGATCGCCTAAGTCGAATCCATATGCTAAGAGCGGTGGTTCGAGAAAGCTATTTTAGCGTCAATCACCCTTTAGAGATTTAGTGTATAGATTGTTTCATCTCTTGACCATTGAGAGGCCTAACCCTTAACGTTTTGTCCAGATGATTTATCCGATGTCAGCTAGATTTCGACTCGTAATGATTTCTTGTTCGTTGGTGTGTCTACTTAGCCATGCCATTACTGCCGAAGCCAAGGAGGTGTCTTTCAATCGGGATGTCTTTCCTATTCTCTCCGACCGATGTTTCGCGTGTCATGGGCCGGATGCTCATGAACGCAAGTCGAAGCTTCGGTTGGACCGGGCGGATGGCGAGGACGGTGCCTATCGCACCCACGAAGGTACGACGGCGATCAATCCCGGCTCGATCAAGGACAGCGAACTTTGGTATCGAATCACCACCGATGACGCCGATGAGGTGATGCCTCCTCCTAAGGCACACAAGAAACCGCTCTCCAAAGAGGAGCAAGCAATCGTCAAGAGATGGATCGAAACGGGTGCCCCTTATGAGCGGTTCTGGGCATTTGTTCCCGCCAAGAAACCGGATGCTCCCAAACTCAAAGACAACAACTGGAGCAACCTTCCGATCGATCGGCTTGTTTTGGCTAAGCTCGAAGCCCTGAACCTTCATCCTTCCACAGAAGCGGACAAACGAACCTTGATACGAAGGGTCAGCCTCGACTTGACCGGGTTGCCACCCACCCGAGATGAGATAAAGGCGTTTTTGTCGGATGATCGTTCTGAGGCTTACGAAGCTCTCGTCGATCGTTTGTTGGGCAAAAAGCAATATGGGGAGCATGTCGCCCGATACTGGTTGGACCTAGTCCGCTTTGCCGATACCAATGGCATGCACAAGGACTTTTACCGTAATTTCATTGCCTATCGCGATTGGGTGATCCGGGCATTTAACGACAATTTGGGCTATGACGACTTCGTTCGCTATCAGTTGGCTGGTGACTTGTTCTCCAATGCGACAAGCGATCAACTGGTAGCCTCGGCTTTCAATCGACTGCACCTCATCATTGACCGTGGCACAGCATTGCCCGAGGAGAGCTTCTTCAAGAACGTGGTCGACCGGGTCACGGCCGTTGGTACCACTTTCATGGGGATGACCGTGCATTGCGCTACCTGCCACGACCATAAATATGATCCACTCACCCAGAAAGATTTCTACTCCTTGTTCGCTTTCTTCAATAACATCGACGCTGCCCCTGAAACCGGCGGTCGGCCCAAGAATGGCCTTCAGCCTCCCTTTTTGCCCTTGGGAACACCTGAGCAGCACAAGAACTTGGAGCAGTTCAGCAAGCAGCTCGCAGAGAGCGACAATGAGGTAAAAGAGCTTGAGAAGAAAATAGCTGGAGAGAAAGAGGCCAATAAAAAGAAAGTCCTTTCGCAAGAACTCGGATCCTTGACCGGCAAGTACAATGCCTTGAAGGGAAATCGTGATCGGCTCGATCGTGAAATTCCTCGGGTGATGGTCATGAAAGAACGAATGGAGGTGCGCCCCACCCATATCAGGATAAGGGGCCAATACGACGCTCCCGGAGAATTAGTCACGCGCAACACGCCCGAATTTTTACCCGCCTTGAAGAAAGCGGGCGAGACCGCGACCCGCATGGATCTTGCCGATTGGTTCGTCGATCCCAGTAATCCGCTTACTGCACGGGTTGTAGTGAATCGTTTTTGGCAGCAGTTCTTCGGGACGGGCTTGGTGAAGACTTCCGAGGATATCGGGGCCCAAGGCGAAGTCCCCAGTCACCCCGAATTGCTCGATCATCTCACGGTGTCGTTCATTGAATCAGGATGGGACGTGAAGACGTTGATCAAGCAGATCGTGCTGTCGAGGACCTATCGCCAATCCTCCGTTTCTAAACCGGAACAATTCGCGAAGGATCCTGAAAATCGAAATTTGGCCCGAGGTTCCCGCTACAGGATGGACGCCGAAATGATTCGCGACCAGATACTCTCGACCAGTGGTTTGCTCGTGAACACGATGTTTGGCAAGAGCGTCAAGCCACCTCAACCGGATGGCCTTTGGAAATCGGTCACAATGACAGGAGAGAGATTCAAGGCCGATGGAGGGGACGCCATCTATCGCCGCAGTCTGTACACTTACTGGAAACGCGGTATGCCTCCGCCCCAGATGACTATCCTCAATGCCCCCACTCGTGACGCCTGCATCGCCCGTCGCGAACGTACCAACACACCGGCTCAAGCTTTGTTGCTCCTCAACGAAAGCGAATACCTCAAGGCGGCTCGAGAGCTAGCTCGAAAGGCCTTGGAGGCAGAGGCGACGAATGGACCAAGGCGACTGGCTTTCACATACGAGACCGTGACATCCAAGTTGCCGGACGAGAAGGAACGGCAAGTTCTGGACGACCTTGTGCGAAACCTGCAAAAGAACTATCTCGAGCAACCGGCGTTGGCGGATGCGATTTGCCAGGGATTGAACGTGGGAGACGCGGAGAAGAAGGCTCAGCTCGCCGCTTGGACCGTTCTGGTCAATGCTCTCTACAACCTTGATATCACCAAGACCCGTGAATAACATGAAGGACCCTTTGACAGACTTCGACCTCCTCCAATCGCGCCGCTCCTTTTTACTGAATGCTGGAATGGGCTTGGGGACAGCCGCCTTGGCTTCCTTGCTCTCCAAGCAGGGGTTCGCCGCCAATGCAGGTTCAGTTACCAAGCCCAAGGCGAAACGTATCATCTTCCTGTTCATGGCCGGGGCCCCGAGCCAAGTAGACTTGTTCGATTACAAACCCGATCTCCACAAGCTCTTCAAAACCGAGTTGCCCAAATCCATAAGCAAAGGGCAGCGCGTGACCGCGATGACTCGAGGCAAGCAACAATTTGTTGCTCCATCGACCTTTAAGTTCGCCCAAAAAGGAAAGAGCGGAGTTTGGATGAGCGAACTGCTTCCCCACCTCTCTGCGTCTGCGGACGACCTCTGCCTTGTTCATTCCTTCAACACCAACGCCATTAATCACGACCCCGGCAAGACCTCCTTTTGCACCGGGTCGGAAACACCCGGCAAGCCAAGCATGGGCTCTTGGCTGAGCTATGGCTTGGGATCCTTGAACAAGGACTTGCCGGATTTCGTGGTTTTGCCTTCGGCTTTCTGGAGCGGGCGGGTGAATGTTCAGGCCCTATATGCCCGGCTGTGGGGGAGTGGTTTCCTGCCTTCCAAGTATCAAGGTACTTCTTTTCAAACCGTGGGCGACCCGGTCTTGTTCCTCTCCAATCCCAAGGGTATCGATGGCCAGGTGCGCCGGAGCATGCTCGACTCGCTTGCCACCTTGAATCGGAAGCATTTGGCGGAGATCGGAGATCCCGAGATACAGACAACCATCGCACAGCAGGAGATGGCTTTTCGCATGCAGTCGTCGGTGCCCGAGTTGACCGATATTTCCAAGGAACCGAAGGAGGTTCTGGACATGTACGGCCCGGAGGTGAACAAACTTGGGTCTTATGCCAGAAATTGCCTTCTCGCTCGACGAATGGCCGAGAGGGACGTTCGTTTCGTGCAACTGTTTCATCGTGGTTGGGATCATCATTCCAGCTTGCCCAATAACATGAGAGGGCAATGCAGGGACGTCGATCAGCCCACCGCCGCCTTGCTCAAGGATCTGAAGTTGCGTGGGCTTCTCGACGACACGTTGGTTGTTTTTGTGGGGGAATTTGGCCGCACGGTGTATGGTCAAGGCAATATCACTCGTGAAAACTATGGTCGCGACCACCATCCTCGCTGCTTTTCGGGATGGCTCGCCGGAGGTGGCATTAAGGGCGGCATACATTATGGCAAGACCGATGACTTCAGTTACAACGTAGTCGAAAACCCCGTGAACGTGCGCGATCTCCACGCGACTATGCTCCACCTCCTCGGAGTTGACCACCGCACGCTGAGCTTCCCCTTTCAAGGTCTTGACCAGAAACTGACAGGCGTGGAGAAATCACGCGTGGTTAAAGATATTATCGGGTGAATGCCTCTGTTCTCTCCTCAAATGCTAATACTCTTACGGTACGCAAACAGAGTTTTTGTGACATTACCTTGCATGATGATCTACATTTATGAATAGGCAGAAATACCTTGGAATTAATCCTGTCTCTCTGCTGACAGTGATCATTTCGGGCACTTTCTGCTGTGTTGATGCGAAAGAAGTTTCTTTCGACCGGGACATTCGCCCCATTCTTTCCGACAATTGCTTTCATTGCCATGGGCCCGATGCCAAGAAACGCAAGGCCAAGTTGCGTTTGGACATAAAGGAAGGCGCTTTGGCTGATCTTGGTGGTTATGCAGCGGTTGTGCCGGGCAATCCGGCGAAAAGTGAGCTGTTCGCTCGCATTTCTTCCAATGACCCCGAGGAAAGGATGCCACCCCATGACTCTAACCGCAACCTGTCCAAGAAGAAAATCGATTTGCTCAAGGAGTGGATTGCCGGTGGAGCCAAATGGAAAGATCACTGGAGCTTTGAACCAGTCGACCGGCCAACCGTGAAGGACAAGGAGAGGCATCCCATAGACGTCCTGGTCGACGCTCGTTTGAAACAGGACGAGTTCAAGGCCAATCCCTCGGCCAACCGCGAGACCCTCATTCGCCGTCTCAAGCTCGACCTCACCGGTCTTCCGCCCACCGCAGGGCAAATCGAATCTTTTCTGGGGGATGAAAAGCCCGATGCATGGGAGCGACTCGTGGAACGCACCTTGCAAGCCACTGCCTATGGTGAACGGATGGCTTGGGATTGGCTGGAGGCTGCCCGCTATGCCGACACCAACGGCTACCAAGGTGACCGCGAACGTACCATGTGGCCGTGGAGGGACTGGGTGGTAAAGGCATTCAACGAGAATCTCCCCTATGACCAGTTTACCATTTGGCAACTTGCCGGCGATTTGTTGCCTGGCGCCACCCAGGAACAAATTCTTGCGACCGGGTTCAACCGCAACCACATGATCAATGGCGAAGGCGGTCGTATCGCGGAGGAAAATCGGGTCGAGTACGTTTGGGACATGACGGAAACCATGGGTACCTTGTGGATGGGGCTCACCTTGACTTGCGCCCGTTGCCACGATCCCAAGTTCGATCCCTTGCTGCAGAGTGAATATTACCAACTCAACGCCTTCTTCAA
>JACNJI010000024.1 GCA_014382645.1 Verrucomicrobiota bacterium
AAACTTCTCGCCCTCTTTCAAAACCGTCCGACTACTCGAAAGGAAGAACTTGTGGTCGAAGCTCTTCGCCGCGAGACTCGCTCCGAGCATAACGGCTCCACGGTCGACACTTCCGACGATGGAAAAGTCCGGGAAATCATGAGCTCCATTGCCGCCAACCCCGCAGAAGCTCCCTCGCCACAGTCGCCCGCCGCAAGTTACTTGATACCGGTGTTCGGTTCTTTTGCTGCAATCGCCTTGGTACTTTTCCTTTTCATATCCTTGAGCGAGAAGGATAAGTTGATTTCTCCGATTCGCGAACAAACCAAGCTCATAGAGACACTGGAAATCGGAACATATCCAATCAATCATTCTGTAGAACCCTTGCCCGAGGAATCCCTCAATGCCCTACGCCAAGTAGCTTACTCCTTTCCCTTCACGGTAGAGGCAACTCGCCTTCAACGAGACATCCGTAGAGGAACCGATCCCTTTCTGGCAATCTTCCTGCCATGGGCCGACCTCGTCAACAGCACCCCCACCCTAACCGTTCCAGTTTTTCCCCCATTCCCCAAAACACCCTACCAAGCCGAATTCGACAATCTCCGTCGAGATACCGACCAAGCCATCGATTTCATCCAAGAAACACTTTCAGCTTTCAATGGATAGGCTTGGTCGTGCTTCATCCATTCGAGATGGAGGGAAGAGTACCTGATGATCGATGCACATCGAAATGTGAATCATGCGACAGAGTGCAAAAAAAATATGACGGGAGTTTAAGTAAAGAGTTTGCTCAAGAGAGCCGAAAGGCTTTTCCATAAGATGTTATCGAAGCCTTGAATACAGGTTGATGCTCAGTGCAGGCAAAATTACATCGGACTTGAAAATGGGAAACTCGTTGCGACGGAAAGGCAAAGGCTTCCATTTGGAATCAATTCCTCTGTTGATACTTGCTTTGCTGGTAGCGGTGGGTTCGGGCTTCGCCGATGCACCGAACCGCGTGGATTTCACCAGCGACGTATTGCCACTTATGACTCGCATGGGTTGTAACGGGGCTTCGTGCCACGGAAAGGCGGAAGGACAAAATGGATTCAAACTGTCCGTGTTCGAACATGATCCTGAAAGTGATTTCAACGCACTTACGATGGATAGCCGTGGTCGTCGCATATTACCGACTGCTCCGGAGCAGAGCTTATTGCTTCGCAAGATCACCGGAGAGGTCGGGCACGGCGGTGGCATTCGAGTGACAAAGGAAACTTCGGCATACAAGCTGATACTCCAGTGGATTTCGGATGGAACTCCCTTTTCGATTGAGGAAAAGTCAAAACTCGAGAAGGTCAGACTGAATCCCGCTCGGCGATCGATGCGATTCGGAGAGAATTTTCAATTGAAAGTGCTGGCGGACTTTGACGACGGTTCCACCCGCGACGTGAGCTGGTTGTCGATGTTCCACTCAAACGACGAAGGCATGGCAACGGTGAGCGAGGATGGCAAAGTGGCCATCGGTGACACCGTCGGACAAGTATCGCTAATGGCTCGGTATCGAGGAAAGGTGGCGGTGTTTCAAGCCATCATCCCACAAACGGGGTCGGAGGTGACGCATCCGAAAATGCCGACGAACAACTTTATAGACGGACTGGTTGACCGGCAGCTGAAGCGTCTTAATATTGCACCCTCGGAATTGGCAAACGATGCGACCTTCATTCGGCGCGCATACCTCGATCTCATTGGTCGACTGCCCACGGCACGGGAAGCCGAACTCTTCCTGAAAGAGGAAACGATTGATCAGCGCGCAAAACTGGTCGACGGGCTTTTATCGCGACCGGAGTTTGCTGATTTCTGGGCCCTTCGGTGGTCGGACTTGCTCAGGGTGGATCGCCTCAAGTTGGGGCACGAGAACGCCCATGAGTACTATCGCTGGATTCACCGGTCGTTGGCGATCGACAAACCCTTGGATTTGATGGCTCGCGAACTCCTGACCGCCGAGGGACCGTTGAATGAACAGCCTGCCGGATACTTTTTCCGCACAACGAAAAGTACGGGCGAGATGTCGGCCATGACGGCTCAGGTGTTCTTGGGAGTGCGACTGACTTGTGCGGAATGCCATCAACACCCTTACGATCGCTGGACGCAAAAGGACTACCATGCCATGCGAGGCTTTTTTCAGCAAGTGAAGACAAAAGAATCAGCTGCAGGCTTGGCCCTTCTTGCGGATGGCAACCCAGTCATTAAGCATCCCCGCACGGGCAAGGTCATCCACCCCTACCCTCTAGGCGCTCCCATGACGGACAAGCCGCCGGAGGGTGATCGACGCATTGCATTGTCTGATTGGTTGACTGCTCCCGAAAACCCTTGGTTCGCTCGAAACCTGGCCAATCGCATCTGGGCGCATCTGCTCGGGAATGGGCTGGTTATGCCGGTGGACGATCTTCGAGAGACCAATCCGCCGAGCAATCCGGAACTGCTCGACAAGTTGGCGACTCACCTCATCGAAAGCAAGTATGACCTCAAGGCAATGATTCGGCTCATTACCGCATCTCGCACCTATCAGCTTTCTTCCAAGCCGAACGAAAGCAATTTCAGCGATGAGAAAAATTTCTCGCGGGCGCTTTTTCGACGACTTCCCGCCGAAGTGCTGATGGATGCGGTGTGCGACGTGACAGGTGTGCCGGAGAAGTACGACGGGATGCCCAGCGGTTACCGCGCTGTGCAGTTATGGGACAGTCAGGCGCAGCACCATTTCCTTAAGCTTTTTGGGCGCCCCGGGCGTTCGACGGTTTGTGAATGCGAAC
>JACNJI010000479.1 GCA_014382645.1 Verrucomicrobiota bacterium
GTTGGCAAGAACCGGGTGTTCCTTTCCGAGTGCTACGAATTAGGTGGCGTACTCGTCGAGTTCAACGAAAAGTTCGTCGCCAAGGTGCTATGGAAGAAGCCCGACTTCAATATTCACTGGATGACCCCCATACTTTTCGACGGCCATCTTTATGGAGTGAGCGGCAGGCATCAGCAAGGAGCTGAGATGGTTTGCGTTGAAGTGGACACGGGCAAGGAGGTATGGAGAAACCGCATTGCATGGGAGCAAGAAGTTCAGGGTCGAAAGCTTCCTCTCGAAGCCTTTCGCGCCTCGCTTCTTCGTGCCGACGGGCATTACTTATGTCTTTCAGAATTGGGCAGTCTCCTATGGCTTGATCTGTCTCCAAAGGGTTGGAAGATTCTCTCCAAAGCCCAACTTTTCTTTGCTTCGGGCACATGGACTCTCCCTGCGGTTTCTCGAGGACTTCTTTACGTTATGCAGAACGACACTGATCGCATGTCCAACACCCCGACCCGTATCCTTTGCTACGACCTGCGCAAAAATTGAGGAAACAATGACTACACCTCGCGACGAACTGGTCGAGGTTTTGCCTCTGTCCGGTTTCGACCAATCTCTCACCTATGCCGTGCCTCTTCCCTTTTGCGGAAGATTGGCGATCGGTTCATTGGTTCGAATTCCTCTTGGCAGGAGGCAAGTGATGGGCATCGTCACAAGCCTAATCCCAAAGGTGAAACCGGAAGCGTCAAAGTTGAAGTTTCTCATAACCCTTGCTCGAGAAGAACCCGTCCTCACTCCCGATCTCATTTCTCTGGCCCGCTGGTTGGCCGACTATTACGCCGCCAAGCAGGAAACCGTCCTCGAAGCCATGATTCCCGCCGCCGTTCGTGATGGAGCCAAGGAAAAGACTCGTCGACTGATTGAAATTAATCGTAAAATCCCCGAGAAAGAAGCGACCGCTCTAGTGTCTCGAGCTCCCAAGCAAGCCGAGCTACTCGCATTTCTGAGAAAGCAAAGTAATCCGGCTCCCCGTGAAGCTACATTGCAAGCACTTGGCGTAGGTGCGGGCACCTGCGACGGACTTGTCGAGAAGGGGCTGGTCTTGGAAAATCGAGAAAAAGTGAATCGAGTCGCCTATGACGATGAGTTTGATACAGGAGAAAAAGTTGCACGTGAAGCTCCCAAGCTCACCGATGAGCAAACCGTCGCCGCCGAGGAACTGCGAGCCTGCGTAAAATCCAAGAAATTTGCGGTTCGCCTATTACAAGGAATCACCGGTTCGGGCAAGACGGAGGTCTACTTTGCTGCCATGGAGGATGCTCTGCTGTCGGGCGGGTCCGTTCTCTTTCTACTCCCCGAGGTGGCCTTGGCTCCACAAACCGTGGCTCGATTGCGCGGCCGTTTTTCGGAAGACGACACGGAGGTCGTCGTCTGGCACAGTCACCTTTCCGCCGGTGAACGTCTTGATGCTTGGAGCTCCGTCGCGTCAGGACGAGCCCGTATCGTCGTGGGGGCGAGATCCGCTGTTTTCGCTCCATTGCGAAACCTGCGCCTGGTGATAGTCGACGAGGAGCACGAGCCCGCCTACAAACAAGATGAGACCCCGCGTTATCACGGTAGGGACGTCGCGGTATACCGTTCAATGCTGGCCGGTGCCACTTGCGTGCTCGGTTCCGCCACTCCATCGCTAGAGTCTGTTCGAAACGTTCGGTCCGGCAAATACGGCATAATCGAACTCACTCATCGCATAGATGGTCGGGAACTCCCTGTCGTGCACATCGTGGACATGCGTCGCGAAGCTCTTAGAAGGGATTCAAATTCCGTGCTTTCACGACCACTCGTGGAAGCCCTGCGACAGCGCTGCGCCGCCCGCGAACAAAGTATTCTCTTTCTAAACCGGCGAGGGTTCAACACCACCATGCTCTGCCCCGAATGCGGGCATGTCGAGCAATGCAAGCACTGCAGCATTTCCTTGACCTTCCATCGGACCGACAGTCGTCTCCGCTGCCATCTCTGCGGACACCAACGGGATGCTCCCAGAGTTTGCCCATCGTGCCAATCCCCGGAAATCATTCGAAAGGGGCACGGCACGCAGCGAATCGAGGATATTGCCCGAGACATGCTTCCCCGTAATGCCGTCGTCGTTCGAATCGACGCCGACGTGATGACCCGCAAAAATCTCTTCCGCAAAATTCTCGCCGATTTCCGAAAGGGTAGGATCGACGTCCTTGTGGGCACCCAGATGATTGCCAAGGGCTTAGACTTTCCAAACGTCACGCTGGTTGGGGTTGTCGACGCCGACCTGCCTCTCCGCATGGAGGATTTCCGGGCATCGGAAAGGGCCTTTCAATTACTTGTTCAAGTGGCAGGCCGGGCAGGTAGAGGTGATCGTGCAGGGGAGGTCTTCGTTCAGTCTTTTGCTCCTCATGCCCCTAGCATTCAGTACGCTCGCAGATCTGACCTGAAAGGGTTTCTGGAAGATGAACTGGAGCAGCGAAAGGAATTCTCTTACCCTCCCTACCGGCATCTGATTCGGCACCTTTTTCGCGGTCGCAACGATGACAAAACCTTCTTTTTCGCCGAGCAATGGGTGCGGCACATTGAAGGCAAGCTTCCGTCCGACGTTGAAACTCGAGGTCCTGCTCCCGCTCCGATCGAAAAGATGAAGGGGCGCTACCGTTTCCATCTTTGGTACTTTACCGAATCGGTCACTCGATTGGTTCCCGTACTGAAGAAACTCCGAGAAGAATTCCCGATGGACAAGGACATCATCGACGTTCTTGACGT
>JACNJI010000023.1 GCA_014382645.1 Verrucomicrobiota bacterium
CATGGCCCTCACGGGTTCTGATTCCGACTACTCGGGATACATGGAACTCCAAGATATGCAAAAACACTTGGCTTCTGTCATTTGGCCGAGCCTGACCGAACCTTTGGTTTCCCGAGAAGAAATGCAAAGCCGACTGGATTACGAAGGAAAACGGGCCTGGCAATTCCTCATCGAGGAACCGCTTGGCGAAGTGATCGAAAGCAAGATTTCAAGCGATCTCGTCCGCGGTCTTGTCTTCACCGATGCCAAGATCGGTGTCTCGACCCAGCCTCACGACCCAATGCTACTCCAGAATCGCTGCTACCTCTACCACGTTATTGGTCGGGGCACGGGCGAGTGGCATGTGCCCAAAGGCGGTATGGGGACACTCGTGGATGAGCTCGTCCGGGCTGCCCAAAGGACTGGCAAAGTGACTTTTGCGACCGACGCAAAGGTAAGTTCCGTCCGTCCCGGCGAAAAACTTTCCTACATTGGTTTCGATATCGATGGAGAGGAACACCACGTCGATGCCCGATTCGTTCTTTGCAACGCACCGGAGTTCGAACTTAGCCGATTGACTGGAGAACCGGACATCCCCAGAGCAATCGACGAGGGGGCTGCTTTCAAGGTCAACATGCTCCTGCAGCGATTGCCTCGCCTTCGCTCGGAGAACTGCTCACCCGAGGAAGCTTTCGCGGGAACCTTCCACGTCAACGAGGGTTATGGGCAGATGCAGGCAAGTTACGATTCATGTGAAGCGGGCGAAATGCCCGAAATCCCTCCCGGCGAAGTTTATTGCCACACCCTGACCGACCCCTCCATCCTTTCTCCCGAGCTTAATGCCCGAGGCTTTCATACCTTAACTCTTTTCGGTTTGGATATGCCCTACCGTTTGTTCAAGGAAGACAATGAAAAGGCCAGTGGCCTCGCCTTGCAAAGATACCTCGCCGGCATTAATCAATACCTCGAGGAACCGATCGAGGAATGCCTTGCTTCGGATGCCGATGGCCAACCTTGCATCGAGACTATGAGTGCAGTCGACTTGGAGAAAAAGATTCACCTGCCCAAGGGAAATATCTTTCATGGCGACCTGACCTGGCCCTTTGCCGAAAGCGATGAAGAAGGCGGCCAATGGGGCGTGGAGACCGCTCACCCGAATCTGTTTCTCTGCGGTTCCTCCGCTCGGCGCGGGGGTGCGGTCAGCGGCATCCCCGGACACAATGCCGCTAAGAAAGTCCTGCAGAAAATCATGGCTGCTAAGTGATTAGTTGAATAGAAGTAAAACCATGAACCTAAAACAAGCTCGGCAAATCCTTTCTATCATCTTGCTTTGTCTCGGGTTCGGCACGCAAGCATTCGCCGACGAATTGCCTCCCGGTCTCGAGCAAGCCATTGTCAACCCGGCAATCCCTGCGATCGTCGATGCCACTATTCTTGGCTTCAACAAGGATGGTCATGGCTACATCAAGGTGAACGTCGTCTACAAACCTGCATCAACGAAAGGTGAATTCGTTCCTCCCAAATCGATTCGGGGCTATGGTTACGCCGGTTCGGACAAAATCGCCCCTCTGCGCGTGGTGATCGGCGGAAACAAGGGCAGATACCTTCTTTTTCTCAACGGGGATCTTCTCCATTCCACTTACAACAACCGTTTCACCATCCGTGAGGGCAATAACGGCGAACTTGAGGTCGGCGTCGGCTTCAATGGCGGAGGCGGCCCCTGGAAACCTCTCAAGGAAATCATTCAGAAAATACCTCCCCACAAACCGGCAACGAAAATCCCATGAACAAAAAGCATCACATGCAGAGAATACCAATACTTGTGACCATTCTCGCGGGTTCTCTTTTGCTTGGTTGCGATCCGCACGTTGATTCCATTTACCTTGGTCGAGATGAAGCGAAAATGCTTGGCGACGTAAGTCGTGGAGACATAGAGGCCGTCAAAGAGTTTCTCGAAGAAGGCGGCAAGGTGAACCTGCAAGATGAACCGGGCATGACTCCGTTGCACCATGCCGCCAACAGTGATTGGAAAGCGAAAAACTTCGAAATGGTAAAGCTGTTGATCGACCGAGGAGCCAACGTGAAAACAATTGATGATACTCACCATACCCCCTTGCATCTGGCGAGTAACAAGGAAACCGCCGAATTACTCATCGATGCAGGAGCGGACGTGAATGCCAAGGCAAAACGTACGGGTGAGACTCCATTGTATTCGGCGGCGCGCAATGCCGCTCAAGGTGCTTCAAAGAGCTACGGGATCTATCTGGATTTAACGAAGGTGCTTATTGCCAAAGGAGCCGCCGTAAACGTTAAACTTAAATCGGGAAGTATGATTGAAGACAATGAACCCCACCGTGCCAAATCGGGAGAAACAACTTTGCACACAGTGGCGCGGAGTTATTCGGAAAAGCATGCTTCCGATGTTTGCGAACTACTCATTGCCAACGGAGCGAAGGTGAATGAACTTAACCTGAAAGGCCAAACCCCACTGGACGAAGCCTTGGCGAACGAACGTAACAAGACTGCTGGAATTCTCCGTAAACAAGGTGGCAAGACGGCAAATGAAATGGAAAAATAAGAAGGATAAACCGAAAAACAATGATTAGTAGAACCGTCTGGCTCTGCATCTGTCCTCCAATGATTCGAGCTCTTTGTATTTTATTTATTTTGGGCGGCGCTGCCTGCTCGGTCCTCGAACAGACGAAAACCCAAGAATTCCGGATGACATGGAAAATCGATCCGGAGGACAAGAATCAGGAAAACTCTCTGGTCGAGCTTTCCTTCCT
>JACNJI010000022.1 GCA_014382645.1 Verrucomicrobiota bacterium
GCCGGAATGGAAGATCACTTCGGCGTGAGGCACACTGGTTTCCTGCTCGTCGACAAGGCTGGTGAATATCAGTTTTCCACCAATTCCGACGATGGTTCGCGTTTCTACCTGGGCGACCGCTTGGTGGTTAATAACGATGGCGTCCACGGTGGCGTTACGAAAAGGGGGACCATATCGCTCGCTGTCGGCAAGCATGCCTTCACTCTTCTTTTTTTCGACAAGGAGGGCGGAGAGCACAATAATGTCCGTTGGAGTGGTCCGGGCTTTTCCGAAAAGGCTCTTGGAGGTGATGGGCTCACCCAGAGTCCCGAAGAGCATCCCGGCATTCGTCCTTCCAAGGCGAATCGCTTCATTGCCGAGTTCGGCAAGGTGAAGCTCGGAAAGCAGTTGTTTGCCGAATTGAACTGTGCGGCATGCCACGCCGTCGAGCCAAACGGGAAACTTTTTCGCCCCGAAGGTATTTTGGGTCCGCCTCCCGCTTTGGCTGAGATGAAGGAAGCCGGGGGAAGAGGTTGCTTGTCAATGACTCCTAGCGGGATCGCTCCCCACTTTAGGCTAAGTCCGAATCAAGCCAAGGCCATCGTTGCCGCCTTGGGTAAGTCACCCGCTAAGCCTAAGCCTGTTGTGATTCTTGATCAGACCTTGGTTGCCTACCAATGCTATGCATGCCACAAGCGGAATGGAATTGGTGGCCCCACCGATGAGCGCGACACCTCTTTTCTTACGAGCCAACAGGCCATGGGGCCGGAGGGTCGTCTCCCGCCGCACTTAAATGGGGTGGGGGCCAAGCTGAAATCGAGTTGGCTAAAGGAGGTGATTGCCAAAGGAACCAAGGTGCGTCCCTACATGATGACCCGAATGCCGAGCTACGGTCCCGAACTTGCGGCTCGTTTGACCGAGAGGTTTATTGAGGTGGACAAGCCCAAGGAGACTTCGACACTAGTTCCGGAACTTCCCCAACGCGAGGCGCTTAAGAAGGGTAGGGAGCTTATCGGAAGCAAGGGCATGGCCTGCGTTTCATGCCATACCTTTGGTGGGATTCCCTCTCTAGGCGTACAGGGCATGGATCTAACCGTCATGAACAAGCGTCTACGCTTTGATTGGCTCAGCCGTTATCTCCTGGATCCTACCTCGCTTCGTCCCGGTACTCGTATGCCTTCTTTCTGGCCCCAAGGCAAGTCGACCAAGCCCGATGTGCTCGATGGCGATACCGCCAAACAAATTGAAGCGATTTACCGTTACCTTTCGCTAGGTGAAAAGGCTCCTGTTCCCAGCGGATTGGCTCGCAGCGGGATGCAGTTGACCGTCGACGAAGAAGCTCGCCTCTATCGCAATTTCATCGATGGAGCAGGTACTAGAGCCATTGGCGTGGGATATCCGGGAGAAGTGAATCTTGCCTGGGACGCCAATCACCTGAGACCTGCGCTCTTCTGGCACGGTCCTTTCATGGATGCTTCTCGACATTGGTTGGGTCGCGGTCAAGGGTTTCAGTCGCCCGATGGTTTTAATCGTCTCACTCTTCCCGATGGACCTCCCTTCGCCATCCTGAACGATCCCCTTACGCCTTGGCCAAAGGTAGATGCCAGACCGGCAGGCTTTCGTTTCGGTGGTTATCTCTTGGATAAACAACGTCGGCCCACCTTTCGTTATTCTTTTGGCGAGTTAAAGGTGGAAGACTTTTTTAAGGAGAGGCACCACGGGGATGATGAGGATTTCTCCTTGGATCGCATCGTGACAATCACGGGAAAAATGACCGCTGATCTTTATTTCCGAATAGGAGCGGGTGGTTCTCCTCAACGTATCTCTGAGAACGTATACAAGTTGGGAGACCTAACCGTCCATCTCTCCTTGCCTGCAGGCAGTGAGGTGGTAACCCGTTCCGCACAGGGTGATCTACTGGTTCCCGTTCCGTCCGACGCTAAGAAATTCGTCATCAAGCAAACTTTTGAATGGTAATCACAATCTATTCTCTAAATAAAATCATACGCATGATCAAAGTACCTCTAACATTGGCCGCCATATCTTTAACCCTCGGGGCTCTCGGGCAAAACACCGTCCCGACGGAGGAGGATTACTATAAGATCATCAAGATTCCGATTCCCGAAGGTATCGTGTTGGAGGCGGGAGGTCTCGAGGTCATGCCCGATAAAAAACTTGCGGTATCCACTAGGCGCGGTGACGTCTACATGGTTGAGAACGCCTTCGAGGACACCGGAGACAATGCCAAGTTCACCCTCTGGGCCGAGGGATTGCACGAGGTGCTCGGTCTTTCCTATGCGGACGGTTGGCTTTACGCCACTCAACGTCCCGAAGTTACCCGTATCAAGGATCTTGACGGCGATGGCCGCGCAGATCTCTTTGAGACAGTGAGCGACGCATGGGAAATCTCCGGCGATTATCACGAATACGCCTTTGGTTCTAAGTTCGACAAGGAAGGCAACATGTGGGTCGTCCTTTGCCTCACTGGTTCCTTCAGCAGCAAAGTTCCCTATCGTGGATGGTGCGTGCGGATCACCAAGGACGGCAAAATGATTCCCACAGCCAGTGGCATCCGTTCCCCGGGTGGCATAGGATTGAATGCCTTAGGCGAAGTCTTTTACAGCGACAACCAAGGTCCCTGGAATGGCACCAGCGCCCTCAAACACCTTACGCCCGGAAGCTTTCAAGGGCATCCCGGCGGTTTCGGTTGGTACGAGCTCGATGCCACCAAGAAAGCCCTCGGAGACAAACCAGCCGAACCCGTCAGCGGTAGCCGTTTCCACA
>JACNJI010000021.1 GCA_014382645.1 Verrucomicrobiota bacterium
GTTGCAATCGTTTCGAGCGATAAGTGTAGTTGGAATCAATCAAGTCCAGAATGGGGCGGTTCTCCACTAGAATCGTTTCAAATAGCAAAAGAGGTTCAAGCATCATGTCCATGCTGGTCCGGTAATTTGGGGGAGCATAGTAGAAATCCTTGTATTTATTGAAGTCTGGTACCGAGGAAATGATTCGGTCCAGTTGCAGCCACTGTGAGGGGAAACTGTCGCAAAAACGTTTCATTCGTCGGTCATTCAACATACGCTCGACCTGTCTTTCCAAAATCTTTGGATCGGAGAGCTTTCCGTTTTCCGCTTCCGCCAATAATTCCTCGTCAGGAATACTGCCCCAGAGGAAAAAAGACAGGCGGGATGCCAACTCGTAGTCATCCTGCGACTTTCTCGAATCTTTGGTGGCGGCCTCGTCGTAGAGGTAGAGAAAGCGCGGGGAGGCGAGGGCGGCCGAGACGGCTGACTTCATGCCTTCGGTGAAGGAGTCTCCCGACTTTATGCGGGACATGACGTGGGAGAGGTAGCGCACCAGCAATTCTTTCGATACCGGTTTGCGGAAGGCTCTCCCGAGAAAGCCTTGCAGGCGTTCTCGAACGACCTCCGACACCTCGGTTTCACCCTTCGGAGTGGCGAAAAAGCTGTTCCATATACCACAGGTTCTCTCGTCGAAATTTCTGCTTTCCACCACCGATTTGCTGAGTTTGAGGAAGGCTTCCATCAGAAGCGGCGAGAGTGAGAGGAGATCGCCTCGATTGTCGAAACCGTGTTCTGCCCGAAGGTCTTGCGGAAAGGGGTCCACTCCCACCAGACGCGGCTCGATCAATTGAGATTTGCCGAGTGGGCGACTCCCCACCCTCACCTTGTCAGGCATTTTGCGCTTCGCTGGCTGGAAGTAATTCCCGTATTCTCGCAACATACGTTCGGGCAAAGGAAAAACAGCTACTTTGAGCTGGAATAGGTCTTTCACTGCATTATTGTACTGGAAGCGGTTCATTCGTCGAATCGGGGTGTGGGCAAAGACCTTTTTGCTTTTCAAGGCGGAGTGTAGAACCATTTTCAGTTCCCCGACCATTTGTTTGCGGAGCTTGGGATTCAGTTGCGGTTCGTCCTCGGGGGGCATGTCCTCGAACTCAAGCGCCTCAATCAGTTTGCCCAGTAGTTTTTCGTTCGCCGACAAATCCTCCATGGTTTTTAAGGCAAGAAGGTCCACCTTGCCTTTTACTTTTCCCTTCCCCCCATGGCACTTTAGGCAGTTTTGGGCGAAGGCTGGTTTCAGAATATTCTCAAATCCGTCCTGCTCCGCTTTCGTTGCAGGCAGACAACAAAACAATGACAGAAGTGTGGTGAACGTAAGCTTCATATGTTTGCAGTTTCCGAATATGGGATGATATCCTAATATGGAAATCCGAGGACAGGCTCAAGAACAAAAGTGGCTCGTTCGCAGAAAATATTTGAAGAGAGTTCGGAAAAGGCAACTTGGCTGCATTTCACCGGCAACTCGTTGTCGTTTCTTATGCTCAGGATCGTCCGTCGCCTCGATGACTTTCTCGATGTCCATCAGGGGTAGGGGAGGCCACCTGTTCCCGTCCATCCGTGAACCGATGCGTTCTCCCGTGGCCTTCGTCATGTCGTCGCTGTATGGAATGCCGAAGAATGAGTCGAAACCCTAAACCCTATTGCGTGGGAAGGAACTCCGGTTGATCGCCCAAGTGCCACTTGCCGATGATGGTCGTGGCATAGCCTTGTTCATTCACGACTTCGGCAAGGGTGATTTCATCGGGGTGCAATCCGTAGGGGGAAATAGGTAGTAGGACGTGATGGTTCCTCGGATTGAGGTGCATTTGGACCCGTGGCGCATAACATCCGGTCATTATGCTGGCTCGCGACGGTGTGCACACGCCCGCAGTGACGCAGAAGTGGGTGAACTTGCGACCTTCTTTCGCCATGCGATTCAAATGTGGCGTGCGATGCACCTTGGACTCAAACGGCTCGATGTCCCCGTAACCGAGATTATCGCATAAGATGACGATGAAATTAGTTTTTCTTGTTTCCTCGGCCGAGACGATTGAAAGAAGAATCAGTGTTGAAACGAGGCAAGGAATCCTCATAGCTCAACATGAAGATGGCTTCTCCTCACCGGGCAAGCGCTGAAGGTGATCGACCCACCATTCTATTTCCTCCACTTGTCGACGACGATCTTGGCGTCGTTCTTTTGTTTTGGGCCGGGAGTGCTCCTGCCCATCTCAATCTGTTGATCTAGCAGGGCACGCAAAACCGTTGTTTTCTTGGACAGTTTGTTAGCCAAATTCTTTTTCTCCCCGATGTCCTGCTCCATGTCATAGAGTTGAATGAAGGGGAGCTTCTTCTGGGTGGCCTGCTTGATGGCGGTTTTCGTGCCCGGCTTGCCCCAACCGCCCGAGCCCGGAGAGCAAATGAGTTTCCATCTTCCTTCCCGTATGGCGAATTGTCCCTCGATCGAATGATGGACGACGTTCTCTCGCATGGGTTTTCCTTCATCGCGAAGAACGTTGGCGAAGCTCAAGCTGTCCTCCGCCGCATCCTCGGGAAGCTTGGCCCCCGTCAGGTCGGCGGCGGTGGCCATCAGGTCGGTGAGGCAAACGAGGGCGTCAGTCTTTCGACCTGCCTCGATTACCTTGGGCCAGGAAGCGATGAAGGGCACCCGGGGACCACCGTCCCAAATGGCGTCCTTTGAGCCTCGCAAGTTTGCACTGGGGTAATGGCCTTTCTTTATGCGGTC
>JACNJI010000331.1 GCA_014382645.1 Verrucomicrobiota bacterium
AACGTTTGCGCCAGCGTTCGACCGGGTAGTCCGCGTACTTGGCGGACAGTTTTTCCGCCTTTGCGACGTCGTGCTCGTAAAAGGCGACGTAGGGGGCGAGGTAGTCGTACTGGAGTTTCTCGTCTACGGCAACCGGGTCGACCTTGCCGAAGAACCCGATCCCCTCCTCCACGCGGTCCTGCAGGAACAGGTAGTAGGTGGCCCCCAACACGTCGTCCGCATCGGGCGAAGCCTTGTACTTCAGGATGTCGAGGAAGCGATGGTACTGCTCGTGGAAGCGGTTGTGCAGGATGTTGCGGGTCTTGCCGAGCCTGTGGGTCCGGGCGTTGACCAGTGGTTCGTACTCGAGTTGCTCGTACCAACGGCGCTCGACGGGGTCGACGTTCAGCAACGGACTCCGCCGGAACCTCCCGCATGCTCCAGCCAAGGCCGACTGGGAGAGGAATTCTCGCATGCGTGGCTCATCCTTGTGGTAGACGGCATAGGACCATAGGGTGGAATCGAAGTGAAAGCGTCCGGCGACCTGCTCTAGCACTTTCTCATAGAAGGCCCTTCCACTCCCACCTTCGGGGTTGGCCCGGAGGCGGAATGCGATCTTGCTCAAGTCGAGGCGGTTGAGGTTGTTGTCGGTCAAGTACTGGAGGACGTCCTTGCTCGATCCGTTTTGCGAAACCCAGGCCCATGCCCCCTTGTCCTTGCGTGTTAGGATATCCACGACGTTGAAGGCAAAAGGTTCAGCGCCGGCCACGGCCCCCTTGGGTCCTGACACTTGGGCCGGGTAGATGGGGAATTTTCCGGACTCGGGGAAGTAGAAGGCGTAGTCGAAAGTTCGCGTGGAATAGCCTTCCAGCGTGACGGGGAAACTCTTGGAGAAGTAGCCACGGTTCAGGGGGATGGCACCTGCGGGAATCTGCAGCAGTAGGCGTAGTTTACGCCGGGATGAGGTCGGGTTGGTCAAGGTGACGTGGCATCCGTGGGCGATGCCCTTCAGGAACTCCTCCCGTACGAAATTGTCGACACGCTCGCCATTCTCGTAGCGGTAGCGTGAATCCAGTCGGTAGAAGCGCTGACTAAGCAGGACGTCGCGCGGACCCTTCGGGGCCTCGGTCTCAAGCAATTCCTCGTGAAACGCCACCAACGGACTTTCGGCCTCGAGGCGAAACTTGCGGTCCTCCGTATCGGTTTCGTGCTCCCCGGCCTCGAACGGCAAATCCAGAACCGCCAAGGCGAGCAGCATCTCCGTGAAGTTGCGTGTGGCGTAGACCACGTTGCCCGAGAAGAAGGGCTTGCCGGGCTGGGCGGCGGCATAGTCGCGCCAGAAGGCGTTCACTTGCACGAGGGAGCCGTTCCGTTGCTCCTTGGGCACATGGTAGTAGTTGTTCTCGGCCCATTCTTGGGTCGCCTCAAGTTGGCGGAAGAACTGTCGCGCATTTCGCCTTTGCCCGGCTCCGGAGCGGAAGAATCCATAAGTGGCATTGTCTTTCTCGTCGACAATGCCTGCTGCGTTGTGCCACTCCCCATCGCTTCTATCCCCACTTGTTCGCATCTCTCCCTTGCTCTTTCTGCGTCCGTCCAGTTTCTCCATGGACTTGGATGAGGGTGAGAGCGTCATGGGTGGTGGCGCGGCTGGCGCGGCTATACCTCCACCTATGCCGCCCAAGCCAGGTTTTGCGCCATCCCTCGCCGCATTACTTCTGTAGGAGGAATCAGCCAAACCGTTCAACGCCAAACCTGACACCTCATCCCGGATTGCGAACCTTCCGAACGACACTTCCCTCTGTTGGAGCTTTATCTGCTCCATCTTCGCCAGTTCTCCTTCGCCGTCTCCCTTCAGGTCGGCGGTCTTGAGGGCGACCTCGAAAAGCCGGTCGAATTCCTCCGGGTTGGGCGGAATCAGTTCCCACTTGTCCCGCACGTATCGGGCCATGGAGGCCGCCCCGGCGGGTCCCTTGCGGGCCAGCAGGATCTTTTCGAAGGCGTTCAGTTGGCCGAACCGAAAGGGATCGAGGTGTTTCTTCAGGTCGTGCCCGAGGAACCAATCGTCGAGGAAGGTCGGTTCCTTCTTGTTGGCGAGGTAGGGCTTGACGACCCCGTTGAAGAATTTCGGATCCCTTCGCAAGAGGAAGAAATTCAGTTCGTGGCAGGCGTACTTGGAATACTTCTCCCGCTTTTCCTCCTCCTTCATGCCGGGCCAGTCGAGGATGAATTCGAACTCACGCAGGGTGGCGTTGTCGTTGAGGGTGAGCAACAGGTCGTGAATGTCGCGTAGGTCGTCGAGTACGCGCAAACGGGAGGTCGTCGCGTCGGCTAACTCGAAGGCCTTCCCCGCGTCCACGATCGTCATGCGCTTCTGCTCGGAATAGACCTTTTTCGGATCAAGGTCCGATACCATCCGCAGTTCACTCCGAACGACGGGTGCTTCGGGAAGGGCCATCACGGCGGAAGCCAACTGGACGGGGTCAGCCGCCACTATGCGAACCTGACGCAGTCCGGCTCCCTTGGGAAGGTCGACTTCTATAAAACCGTCCTCACCAACTTCGAGGTTGGCGGCCAGGAAGGTAGAGTTCTTGAGGAAATCGAGGCTGGCGAAATCAGCTAATCCTTCGGCTCCTCCGCCTCCGCCGGGGCCTCCCTCCGCCTTCTCTTCACTGGCGTTCCGCAAACGTTGGTAGTCACCGCCTTTTTGGGCGTCCTGCAAGGTGGTGCTGGTCTTACTTTGAAATCTCTAGGATGCAACCAATACATTGATGCGTTTGG
>JACNJI010000155.1 GCA_014382645.1 Verrucomicrobiota bacterium
GCACCGGAGTGCCGACGGCAAGAGCTTCGGCAACAACCATACCGAAATTTTCCTGATGGGAGGGAAGAATCAACGAATCCGCTGTCCGCAAGGCACCCCACTTAACGTCACCTTGAATCATCCCCGCCCAAGTGATTCGATCTGCAAATGCACTGGATGACCGAACCAGCTCTTCGGCAAAAAAAACATCTTCGCTCGGTCCCGCAACAACGAGATGGTCATCCGCTGTCGACAATTCTTCGAATGCCTTGAGAAGAAGGTCGATCCCTTTCTTGCGATGAATGCGACCGAGAAAAAGCAACTTTCTTTTTTCTCGCAAGTTTGGGAATTTATCAAAAAAAGCTTTTGTTTGAGCATCTGCATTAGAAGGTGGATCGGCAACACCCAAGCCTGTCACGGCTTCGTTGCACCGATACGGGCTAAAGGTTCCGCGGGCAAGTCGCCGTTCCTCATCGGTGGTAAAACATACTGCCTTGGCATTCCGCAATATTTGACCTTGGCGGAACCACCAAAACAATACTTTCTTAAGGTGCTTGAAAGGGTATTGGTTCTTAAACCAAGGATCAAGCATTCCATGAGGATATACGAAGTAAGGCTTGCCCGCTTTACGAGCAGCCTTACGAACGGCTACACTTGGGTACTGCCACAAGCCATGGGATACAAGTGCGTCAAAACTGGCGGCGTTTTCCATCAGCCATGACCCAAGGGCAGGACAAGAGTGGTAGCTGGAATCCGATGCAGGACCAAATCCTCTGACTGCAAGGTCTAGTTCTTCGAAAAAAGAAGACGAGGGCTGATCACAGGTCGCTATTTCCGCTTTATGGCCCACCTCCGTAGAGGCCTCCGCCAATCGGTTAACCGCTTCGGCCACCCCTCCGGCCAAAGGATTACAGGAATGAACTACGTGGAGTAGCCTCACGCTGGTGCGTAAAGCTCAAGCATCATCTCTCGAAAACATCCTTCTGCTCGTAATCGTAAAACAGGCGACCGGAGTCAGACTCGAGAACATAAGCCACCCACTTTCCGGCACTTGAATCGTAAAGAGGCAAATGCGGAGTGGTCAGGCTTTTCCATATGGATTCCGATGACCACATCCAGCCAATACCCGAAATATAAAACCATGCCTCCTTGGAGGTTGGCGCTTGAACGTAAACCCAGCCTAAACCAGTCGTACTATTGTCACCTCCTGCGTGATAAATCCAAGGAAAGGTTCGGTCGCTATAATAACCAAGCCAAGGCAAGTATTTCCAATCCTTGGCAGTTGGATGCTCTTCGGCGTCTTTTGAAATCGACATGCCGGCAAATCGAGACCTGTATCGATAATCCTTCATCATGGCTTGTACCTGGGAAGCCATAGGCATGCTGGAGTATTTATTGATTTCCGCTTGATCCAAGGACACTAAATTGTCCTGCCAAAGTGCCAGCATGGCTGCGGCCGTTTGAAACTCATGTTGTTTTTTCGGGGCATCCCAGAGCAAATCCAATCCCTCGACCTGCTCTTCCAAGACCATTTGAGTGGTAAATAGTACAGCTCCATCGCCATTCTTATAATTTGGTGTTGCTGGGGCTGGTTGATTATTGCCTCCTCCGCCAAACATTCCTCCGCCTCCTCCAAACATCCCGCCGCCAAAACCACCGCCGAACATATTGTTGTTGTTGTTATTGTTATTACCTCTTCCTCCTCCGCCAAAACCGCCCCCCATCATGCTATACATCATCATCTGCTGCATCATCTGCTGCTGCTGATTATTTTGCTGTGCCTGTTGAGGGTCGAGGCTCTTTATTCTGTAAGATCCTTGCACTTGCTGTTGAAGCGTTGGCTCGAGACCGTGCTTGTTTCCAAATAAAAGCGTAACGAAACTGCGGCGATTAAACTCGTTTTGATCACCGCCGAAAGGTCCTATCGCTCCATGGGTTCGCAGAAAGGGAAGCGAGGAAAAAGTCGAGTCGAGATAGGAGCCCAAGCGGAAGGCGTTTTCGGGAAAGTCAGTGGCATTCGTATCGCTTGTTTGCCAAATAACTTCTTGGTTTGCAGAATAGCCGTCACCATCCGTATCCCCACTACCATCCGTTCCGTAGTTTGGAATTGCAGAATAGGTTTGGAGGGCATCGTCCATCAAGTTTTTCGAAGGCCAATAACCCATGGTGATATAGTAACCCGCTACGGCACTCACGAGATCCTGAAAAGATTGTCTTTGAGAGATGTTTGACGCCCACTCCAAGAAAGCGGGGTCTTCAAAAATATATTCCCCATAAGTCCCACCACCAATGTCTTCTAAGGATAATTCCACTTCTTGCTCGGAAGGTTCGTAAAAAAGCAAATCCTTGTAAAACTGACTTACGGCGGATTTCATGTCACCGAACGGATTCCGTTTGGTGAGGGTAATCGTTATAGGGGAAGAAATGATAGAAGGCGTATAGGTCATGCCATCAACGGTTTCATTTTGCATGACTACGGCACCAAAAAGATCTGCCTTGTCATCAGTGCCCGCCACTTCTTGTTTTGTGCTCCACTCATAGGTAAAACGACCCAAACCAAAGGAGGTTTCATTAGCCAAGCCAATTTCCACTCCATTGGCGAAAAGAGCCATCTGTCGAGATTGTTGCGCTGCATTGGGATTGTTCCCGGCGGCAGCGTTAGGACCGACGACGCGAGGCAAATTCACTCCAGATATTTGAACTGTTATGTTCATGACTTGACCAACAGTGTATTCAGTTTCCGGAAGAGGACTGATCATAGTCGCTTTCGGCAACT
>JACNJI010000245.1 GCA_014382645.1 Verrucomicrobiota bacterium
GGGCGTGTAGGATAGTGGCATGGAGATCGTGCATATGAACACGGTTTTCAACGGCCACGCTACCAATTTCATCCGTGGCCCCGTAGGAAATCCCTGATTTGATGCCACCCCCGGCGAGGAACACGGTGAATCCTCGGGGATTGTGGTCTCGACCATCCTTGCTTTGGGCAAAAGGCGTCCGACCGAATTCGCCGCCCCACCAGACGAGGGTGTCTTCGAGTAATCCTCTCGCCTTCAGGTCACGCAATAATCCCGCCACGGGTTTGTCAGTGGCCTTGGCGTGATCGG
This sequence comes from Verrucomicrobiota bacterium, assembly GCA_014382645.1. GTDB lineage: Bacteria > Verrucomicrobiota > Verrucomicrobiia > Opitutales > Seribacteraceae. Next base: position 289 of record JACNJI010000245.1, read on the forward strand.
CATGCTTGGGCATGTTGCTGTGCTGGTCCCAGCGCGGATTACTGGATTCGTCTGAATAATTTACGGAGACATACCGAACGCCTCGTTCGACCATCCTTCGGGCAAGCAGGCATTGCTTGCCGAAATTGTCAGTTTTCTTTTCACCAATGCCGTAAATATGTTTGGTGGCCTCCGTCTCCTTTGAAATATCCGTAAGTTCGGGGGCCTCCATTTGCATGCGCCAAGCAAGTTCATATGTCTTGATGGTGGCATCTAAACGATCGTCGGAAGGAGAGCGACCTGCTTGTTCGGCATTCAATTGTTGCAAGAAATCGAAACGCTGACGCCGTTGGGCGGCGTTGAGTATGGCGTTGTCGACGTTCCTGATTTTAGCGTCATTTGTGCTCCCTGCTCGTCCGATGGCCGTGCCTTGGTGGATGGAGGGGAGGAAAGAGTTTCCGTAGTTGCGTGGGCCGCCTTTGCCTGCGGACGGAGAAATGGTGATGAAGGCAGGGAGGTTTTCGTTTTCAGTGCCAAGACCGTATGAAATCCAACTCCCCATTGAGGGCCGCACTAAGTTGGTTGCTCCTGTATGGAGGAACAGCGTGGACGGGCCGTGAGCTACGCCCTCCGTGTGCATCGAGTGGATGAACGCCAAGTCGTCGACTTGGCTGGCGATGTGGGGAAAGATAGAGGAGACGTGTTGCCCGCATTCACCATATTGCTTGAAATCCCAAAGAGGTTTCATCAATCGACGATTGCTCTGTTTGCCGAAAGTATCTGTGCGGACGCCCACGAAATCGATGTCCTTGCCGTCCTTGGCTATTAGCTCAGGCTTGTAGTCGAAGGTGTCGACATGACTGGGCCCCCCCGACATGAAGATAAAGATCACGCGCTTGGCTCGCTGCTGGATGAGGGAGGTCTTTGCAGCCAAAGGATTCCCCGAAAGAGCATGGGCTCCTTGCATGCCGGCCAAAGCCAGTGAACCAAAGCCACAAGCCGCGCTCTTTAGCATTTGGCGACGTGTGAACGATTGGCCGAGTTGGTGCATGGTTTTCAGGTTTCAGTTCAGGTAGCGAAAGTCGAGACAGGCAAAAATTCCATGAAGGATGCCAGCCCAAGTATCTTGCTGGTTTGTGTCTCCATCCTGTTTCTTGAGATAGGCCAAGGCAAGCGAGTTTTCCGTTTCACTGGGAATTCTTCCCAAGGCGGTCTTGTAGGCCAGAACGAGTCTTTGCTGGTCGTTCAATCCCTCCACTTCGAGTATTTTGGATGCTGCTGCCTTTGCTTCATTGAGAACGAAATCGCTGTTCATCATGAACAGGGCTTGGGTGGGGACCGTGCTGGTGTTTCGGTTGCCTGATACGAGCCCAGGATTTGGGTAATCGAAGACATTGAACATCTCAGGGATGCGATTGCGGTCCAGTTTCTCGAACATGGAGCGTTTCTTGTTGATGCTTTCCCCGGAATCGTCCAGTTGCCCACTTGCCACCAACATGGCGTCCCGAATCGCCTCCACCTCGAGCCGCCGTCGATTCTGACGAGAAAAGAGATCGTTTTGCGGGTCTGCCCCAAGTGCTTGGACTGTTTCCAAGGATGACATGCGGTAAGTTTTGGAAAGCATTATCTTGCGAATGATTTTCTTGGTAGACCATTCGTTTTCCATGAAAGATGTGGCCAAGTGATCCAGCAGTTTTGGATGCGTGGGGCGTGTTCCCATTTCGCCGAAATTGTCTAGGGTGGGTACAATGCCTCGTCCAAAAAGATGTCTCCAGACGCGGTTGACGTATACGCGAGAGGTAAGCGGATTCTTGGAGGATGCCATCCATTCTGCGAGTTGGAGTCTTCCGCTGGCGCCTTTTGGGATTTCCGGCTTGGGCGAAAGGTTTTCGGGCGTCGCCACGGCGAGGAACCCGCGCTTCACGTAAGGTCCCAAATTGCGAATGCCGCCGCGACGATGAATGTGCCAGTCGCCAGCTTCCTTGTGTTCACGAACGGACATCACTTTGCCCACTTTCGGAGGGGCGTCCTTCTTATGCTTTTCAATTTGCTTCTTCAGGTTGTCGACAAGAACCTCCATCTCCTTTTTTCGGGCTTTGGCGGTTGCTTGTTCTTGTTTACTTTTTGTGGGTGCAGATTTGTTATTCGTTGCCACCGTCGGTACGACTTTGTTGTCTTCTTCGGGCAACAATCGGATGGCATCGACTATGACGACTTGGGTGGTGGCCTCGGTGGTGACCTTTACCACATCCCATTTCCCTTCTTCGAAATGAAAGGTTCCAAGAGAGACGAACGAACCTAAAATAGGTGGGCGTTTGGTTTGATCGATTAATACCTTTTTCTCACCGACGTCATGCATGATGGCGACCGGAACCTTTTGGGCGCGATTTGTCCCCATGGTGTAGGAAAGCTGAACTTCATATTTCCCGGACTTTGGTATCATGGCGGGAAAGGCGACCCGTTTCCTGACTTT
>JACNJI010000181.1 GCA_014382645.1 Verrucomicrobiota bacterium
TATGTCGAGGTCCCATATGTCGTGTCGTATCTCCTGGAAGTGCCAGATTCTCTTGCCCGTGAGAGCGTCGATGGCGATCACGCAATTGGCGAACAGATTGAGTCCGCGGTGGGTGTGCCCGAGGAAATTGGGCTTGGGTGAACCAGTGCTGACGTAGGCGATGCCGCGATGGGCGTCGAGAGACATGCCACCCCAGCAGTTGGCCCCACTTTCGGGGCGGTCCCAAGTATCATGTCCGAATTCGCCTTCCTCGGGTATGGTGTGAAAAGTCCAGAGCTTTTCGCCCGTGCGAACGTCGAACCCGAAGACATCCTTGCGGAATCCCGCCAGCACTAGGACGTCCTTAAAAATAGCTCCTGCCGCCCGTACCTCCGGCCCCGGCTTGGCGAATAGGACTTTACCATCCTTGGGGCGAAGGGCGTAAAGGTTTTCGCCCGCAGTGAAAAGAATACGACCCTCGTGTTTTTCGTTCCCTTCCCAGTGAACCATTCCGCGAAAAGCGGGCTGCCCTCCTTTTTCGTTTCGGAAATTCCACAGTTCCTTGCCTGTGGCGGCATCCAGTCCAACCATTCGCTTGCCTGGGGTCGGAGTGATCAACACCCCTTGCACCACAATCGGATTGGCTTGTACGTTCGCCTTGCCGTCATCGCTGCGATAAATCCAAGCCATCTCAAGATCGGATACGTTATCCAAATTGATTTGATCCAGCAGGGAATAACGGGAGGATGCTGCGTCGCCTTGAGAACGTCGCCAGTCAATGAAGTCCTGTTTTTTTGGCCACTTTGCCGCAGGTGTCATTTCTTCCGGTTTGGCGGCGGGTATGGTCTTGTAGAGAGGGAGCTTTTCGCGGGCCTTAGCGTCCTCAACCGCCCAGTAGTCGGGTGGTTTTCCTGTGACGGTAGATACCAAGCTTAGGAGCAATAATGTGAGATTTGTTCTCATGCTTGAATCGAAGTTGCGGAAACCTAAGCTGTGGGCAAACCAAATGCGAACTCCTTTCCGCTTGTTTCCCCGGTGCTTTAACGCCACCAATGAGGCATGAATATAATTCACATCGCTGTTTTTTCCTTCCTGGTAACTGTTGGTAGCCTGTTGGCCCGCAAGCCGAATGTGGTCTACGTCATGGCCGACGATCTTGGTTATGCCGAGCTCGGAAGCTACGGACAGAAGAAGATCAAGACTCCTCGCCTCGACCAATTGGCTGCCGAGGGCATGCGTTTTATGCGTAACTATTCCGGCAACGCCGTCTGCGCTCCGTCCCGCTGCGTCCTGATGACGGGCAAGCATCCCGGACACGCCTTCATTCGCAACAACGGCGAAGTGAAACCCGAAGGTCAGCGTCCCATTCCCAAGGGAGAGGTCACCATTGCGGAGCTACTGAAGAAGCAAGGCTACGCTACCGGGGCCTTCGGCAAGTGGGGCCTAGGCAGCCCCGGTTCGGAAGGCGACCCAGTCAACCAAGGATTTGACCGTTTCTTCGGTTACAACTGCCAGCGACACGCCCACAGCTATTATCCGAATTATCTTTGGAGCGACAAGAAACGCATCGCCCTCAACAACGAACCTCCTGTGCCCGGTCATGCCTCCCTACCCAAGGGCGCCGATCCCAGTGACCCTCGGAGCTACGATGTGTTTAAGGGTAAGGAATATGCCCCTGACCGTATTAACGAGGAAGCCCTCAAGTTCGTCCGAAAGAACAAGGACAAGCCCTTTTTTCTCTATTATCCGACCGTGATACCACATGTCGCCTTGCATGTGCCAGACGAGGAACTGAAGCCTTACTTGGTCCAAAAATGGAACGATCCGCCGTTTTCCCGGCATCAAGGTTACGGTTATACCCCGCACTTCACACCGCGAGCCGCCTACGCCGCCATGATCACCCGCATGGACACCTATATTGGCCGTGTCCTCGACTTGATCGACGAACTGGGCCTGACCGACGACACCATCGTGGTCTTCACCTCGGACAATGGGACTACGCACCTCAAACTGGAGGTGGACTACGATTTCTTCAACAGTGTAGACAAACTGCGCGGATTGAAGGGTTCGCTATACGAGGGTGGTATTCGCGTGCCACTTATCGTGAAATGGCCCGGCAAGGTGAAGGCGGGTTCGCAGTCCGATTTAGTGACCGGCCTTGAGGACTGGATGGCCACCATCCTTGATTTGATAGATGCCAAGGGGCTCCTTCCCCCCGATCGCGACGGAATCAGCATCGCGCCCACCTTGCTTGGCAAAAAGCAAACCAAGCGGTCCTTTCTCTATCGTGAGTTTTCGGGTTACGGTGGGCAACAGGCAGTCTGGCAAGGAAAGTGGAAAGGCATCCGCCAAAAAATGCTTCGCAAGGGCAAGAACCACGACCCGCTTAAGATCGAACTTTACGATATGGAAAGTGATCCCTCTGAAAGCACGGATCTCGCGGCCAAGCATCCCGAAATGGTCGAGCGCATGGCAAAGCTCATGGCTGAACAACATGTACCATCACTGCACTTTCCTATGAAGCCGATCGACTGACGCTCGTATCAAGCGGCGACTAGCGAAGCCATTACTTTGCGAGTTCCGGTGAAGGAACGTCGACCGTGCATAGCGACGTAGTTGTCCACCAAGACCAAGTCTCCCGGTTGCCAAGGAACGTCGAAGGTCAATTCGTCGGCCAAGGCGCTGGCCGTTTCCACAGCTCACGGGTCCAGCGATGAACCGTCGCCAAGGGCCCTCGCCCGGCCGGGAACGGGCCGG
>JACNJI010000310.1 GCA_014382645.1 Verrucomicrobiota bacterium
AAGCCGAGAATACCGGGGCACCGAGACCGGCGAAAGGCCAGAACACTGCGGGGGCGATGAGTCCTGCCCGTACTAACACCCGGGTGAACTGAGCTCGATCGAGTTTCTGAACCACGTCGATCAGGTAGATGATCAGGAGAAAGGGGTTCAGCAGCACGAGCAACAAGGCTGAAGATATGATTAGGTCTGTCATCTGTTCTTACACCGAACGTTGCCATCACCTACCCGGATCGCAGCACAGCGAGATTTTGGGTTAGCGTGCATGGCTTTGTTGTGCAATCCTATTCCTTCTCGGTGATCTCTATGTCAACGGGGGGGAGGTCAATCTTTCCCTCCCATATTGTTGCTTTGCCCGGTCCGCCCATGAAGTCTGCAGCTCTGCCGGATGAGAATTCTCCAGAGATGCGATACGTACCGGGAGAGAGCTTCCAGATAAGCGTAGTGATGTCCAGATGCGAACCCTTTGCTCCATCTTGACTCTGTATACTTACCCGGAAACCGAGATACCCTCCGCGCGGAATTATACCCCAATGCGGCGATGACAGGATATCTGATCTCGTAAAAATGGTTTTCACCTGCTTGCCCGCGGCGTCAAATACCGTAACGCGGAAGATATGCGGGTTGTGGCACTGGACTGCGAGGGGAATATTGCCGCTATTGGATAACTCCAGAGCAAGCTCGAAGTACTCGTCGGTCGTGATTGCCGATTTCGCGACACGCAAGCGCCCGGAAAGATTCGACACAGGATTGGACCAGGCGTTCTTCACAGGTGCAAGTGGGCCGGCTGCTGCTAAGACGCCGAACAATAATCCTGCGATCGCTGACGCAAGGGCCGCATTGCGTGTGTTCGTCATGATTCCTCTGCTATGCATAACGTCTAGGGTGTGGGATCGAGCTTGCGAGATTCCGCACGACCCTCTGGTTATATTGCGTTTCTCGGCGCTCACGGTTCACTTCATGCGTATGGTTATTGTATTGGACGGCGGAATTGCACTTGTCTTTCCATCCTTCGTCACGGGCGCCAGGCCTCTGAATTGCACAGTGTAAAGTCCGCGACGGCTGATGTCGTATTGTTCCTCGAGGATGAAGTCATAGAACAATGGAAGGCTGTCTCCTGGTTGCAAGATGAGATCCCCTCCAATGGTGGAGCACCATTCAGCTCGATAAGGTACGATGTTACCTTTAGAATCCTTAACCAGCAATGAATCATTACATCCCGCGGCTTGCGCGTCGTAGTCAATCGGCTTGTCGCTTGTGTTGCTCAATGCAAGTGTCAAGAGAATCAACCGCCCTTTGGCAAGGCTGTTTTTTCGTTCCCATAATCCAGTTCTCAAACCGCCTTTTTCGCCCCCCACGGGATTGACTCCAACTGCGCAACTTTCGCGTCTTGTAAACGGCTTCCCGATCCGAAGGGACGGCATCCGAATGCAATTACACAAAGTGTGACCGGCAGGATTAGGCGCATTTGTATTCCAGTCATGATATAACAATTAGAGTGTTAAACCTAGTTGCGGATTCATGGACAGAGGTTACCCGCAAAGGGAGGGTTTGAACCAACAAAAAGTGTCGATCGAGGGTGTCGCGGCAACGTCGTATAAAACTTTGTTGGACTTGCCGGTGACCTATGGGGAAAAGTAAACGATTGCCGGTGGCTGAACGCTGTCCGGCGCACTCCATTTGAGCGCGGGCGAGCTATTCAACGTACATTTCCCCTTGATCAGATGATGTGCAATGGCTGAATTTTCACTTGTCTGCTCCAGCGAGTGCACACCGCTGCATGCACGCGAAAAGGGCGTGTTTCGAAAGCGAGTATTTTCGTTGAGCAGGCGCATGGTTACGGAGGATCGTGGTTGCGAATAGGAGGGAGCTCACGCAGCTGTTCCATACGGCCGGTCTTACAACGCCTGCACGCACACAGGTCGATGGCGTAGACGCGGGCGATGCGTTCGACGGGTGTTTCGTCGATGAGTTCGGGCGTGGGCTGTGCGATCAGTTGACGGATAAGTGGGATGTTGGCTTTACGTACGGCGTTGCCCAAAAAACCGTAGTGGCGGATCCGCGTGAAGCCGTTGGGCAGGACGTGCATAAAGAACCGACGCAGGAACTCTGCACCATCAAGGCTGAGCGTTGTTTTCCTGGCCGCGTTCTTTGGGTCGCGGCAGGCGAAGGTGACGCCGTGTTCGTCTGCGTGATTGATGCGGGCGTTGGAGATGCCAACCCGGTGTGTATAGCGTCCGAGGTATTGCAACACCTGCTCGGGGCCGCCAAAGGGGCGCTTGCCGAAAACCACCCAGGGCTTTTTGTAGAGCGGATCCAGCGACTTGTTATGCTTTCCTAGTCGGAAATATGGCGCATGTGAGCGTTGTCAGCATAGTTTGGGCCTCTGACGAACAATCGGTCGGCCTCCTGATCATACTCGAGCTGACTACTCGATAATAGGAAGTGTGCTCCTTGCTCATCGCGAGTTTTAGTAAGTGTGAGCAGGAAGCTCCCATCATTCTTTTTCGTGAGCTGCCATGTGCCGTGATCGCGATACTCGAAGTCACTTATCAGAACGAATTTGTAGCTGCCATCAGGGGAAAACTGATACGTCTTTGTTTCCTGGCTTGGCAGACCCTCTGATATGATAAACCGCCAGCGTCCAACAACTAGGACATTGGGAAGGCTTTGCTTAAGATCACTTGCCTCCCCTGCACGTGGCGGGACAGCCTTCTCCGTGCAAGAGATCGCAAGTAATCCGGCAAGCAATAGTGGCAGGGTGTGTTTATGCATAACGTCATAGCGCATGCACCCCTACCAGCGAGGGCGGGTGTTGAACGCGGGGTTAAGGTTGTATCTACGAGAACTCATCGAAACAAAACGGCTGGTAGGGGTTGTCGTGGCGCGTCTTGTTCGCTTTCTTGTTTAGGCACACCGGCCCACTGCCATCCTGTCGTCGAGTCGCTTGGAAGCCCCTTGTAGATAGCAACGGCTTTCTGAACTCCTCACTATCCTCAATGGACCGATGGTTTTGAACGCGGACTTTTGTGAGTTTCATTGAATCTCCATTCTTTGGCGAAATAGTAATTGATGCAACTGAAGTTCGGCGCTTGTCAGATAGGCGTTTAGAAAGAGGCCTCTCTTGAAAGCAAACTTCACCCTAGTCCCTTCGTCATGGCATAACGTCAAAATTCATCTGTAAGGTTCATGAGCGAAGCGAATGGTTCTCATCAGGTGAAACTTTTTGTTATAGTTTTTTTAATACCTTTATCTAAACTACTTATTTGTAGAGTTATACGTAACGTCATTGTACAAGTTATTCAGCATGTCGTTATTGTCTTTAGTATAGGAGTTAAAGATTTTTTCAGATATATTATCCGTCTCGTAAAGCATCTTATAAGCACTATATGAATAAAAGCATTTGTCCGTTGTGTCCATGATCATTGCTTTACTTCGGGTAAACTTTTTTCCTTTCAGTTGAAGTAAAACATATAAAACAGTTCGCTCTTTAAGTTTTTTAAATTCTTTTTTGATGATTTTAGGATTTTCAGTAGCCATTGTCGGAAGCATCAGCTCAACAAACAACTTTTCTAAATATGCTTGTCGCAGTTGTTCGTTTGCTAGTTCACCATTAAGTGCCGGCTCATAAAGTTGATAGTCTATTCGAGTTGTGTTGGATCTTGGCCAAAGAGGGTAAAACTGGACATATCCACCGCCCTTTGCTGTCATTTCGTCATACTCAGAATGGTCCGTTTCGAAATAGTGGTTATTATAGGAAAACATACCGTTAGGAGACGTATACGAACCACGACATGTACCTGTTTTTAGTGAATCTAAGTCGGGTTGAACCGGGAACGGCGTGGCAGTTTTACAGCCACTAAATAATGTTAATAATATCACTACAATTATTGCTTTGATCATTTATTTTAAATTTTTCTTTTTTTGAATTGTGAATTGCTTTTTCGTGAGTTTTTATTTTCCTCTCAACTATAACGTAGAGGCTACTCAGCTCTGAAGCGCGGAGCGCGAAAGGGCTTGAGTATACTGACTGGATCTACGCTTCATTTGGTTGAGTGGTTGTGGTTGTGGTTGGTCTTTGGTCCATTCGTCTTCTTTTCATTCTTTCTAGGAAAATCCAATCGTTCCCCCAAGGCCAAAGATCACACCAATTACGTATCCGATCAGATAACCGGAAAATCCTGAATCTATCGTGCTTCCAAGCATGATTGCTCCGAGAATTCCAAGTGCCTGCGAGATGATGAGTAAAATGGTGAGATTCGCGCGGATTCGTTCGAAGACTGTTTTTCTCTTTTCCATTTTATTCTGTAGATCACCGAAGTCACCGGATTTGAAGAGGGAAGGGATGAGAATTCCGGTGCACTGTTTTGTTATTTATAAGAAGACGAAACTGAAATCATTCAGAATAATCGTCTTTATTTAGATTAAGAATTCAATTCCGCTCGTTTGTTATGCCTCACTTGAGTTTCCAAGTCACAGTCTTGAGTCCGTAGTAAACGCTGTCTTTCTCAATGTTGGTACCTGGAGGCATCGGCATACCCTGCGGAACGCCATCGGTGCCTTGCTTGTCCTAGTCCCAGATGAACATTGGCCATCGCATTTTTACCACCTTGCCAGTGACAACAATGACTTGGCCGACTTGGTCTAAGGGAATTGCCACCTTGTCGCCTAATAGAAAGATGGTTTCGTCGCCAACTTTCACAGCGGGATCGTTTTCCTTGATGTGAGGCGAACTCGAGGCAATACCTTCGAATTGATGTCGCGAGCCAACCAATCGCTCGAGTGTGGGGTTGCGAACATTAACCGGGGCCGCTTCGGCTGCGCCAGAACCAGAAGAACTATCCGATGAACAGGAGGCTAGGAACAACACAATAACTGTGGACAGTATTCTCATAGGGATCTCGGTAGTCATAACGTCAAAGTGAGGCACGGCTGACCGGGAGCGTGCATCCGATGCGGGACAGGGGTTGCAATTACGGTGCATCTTTCGAGTCGGGGCGTGTCAGCCGTTGCTCTCCATGCACTTGTTTGACCTTTGGGGTTCAACCTGCGCAATATCAGCAAACCACGCCTGTAGCTGAGCAAGATCCTCTGTTCGTGGTGGCTCAATATACTCGCATGCCTCGCCGTACAAGGAGGTGAGGCTCTTCCATTCAGTCGTCCGGCGAGGCCAACGGGCGACCGACGAATCCCAAAAATCAGTCTGTACAAGGCTGTGATGATGCGGAAAATACTCACGCCAGTTATCAACCAAATGATCATAGTCAGCCTTATCGATAATCTCGACATGGTTTATATCGTAACTCGGAGACTCGTTCCAGCTGTCCAGAATGAGTTTCCGAGCGCGGAAATCCGTCCTGGGGCCGCCGTAGCCGAAAATCGTCAAGTGGAACGCAGAGGCTAACGCGTTCGTCGTGGTGTTCCAATCGCGAATAATTATCTCATCACGGGTATAGTCCTTGTCGTCATCGGGAAAGAATAACCCGCTGCGCTCCAAAGCGCGGGAACATGTCGGACATCGTTCGCCGATCACTCCCATCACATCATGCTCTGGACACGTCGCAAAGTTTACTGACCCATGAAGAAATCGGATGTCGGGAAGTTCAGCTACATCTCGGTTCCTACGATGCGCTTCCATGAGAAATGGATCCCAATTGAATGTGGCAATGAGGTCCTTTCCTCTCAATCCAAGGACGAGATAATCATAGATAGTTGCGCGGTCCGGGAGCTGTAGTCCTGAAAAATACTCTTCTATCTTCGCCTCGACAGCCCTCAGCTCGGCCTCATATGTACCAGTCGAGCGAATCCACGAAAACTGTGTTTCAAAGTTGCCTTGAGGCGGAGAAGCATTGGCGACCAAATCCGTTCAACACTCGCCTACGATCGTTGGAAGGTCGTTCATTCCGGGCAGAATGTTCCCATTACGGTCGCCTTCCGGAAAACTAGCCATGCTCGCACCGGCGCCAAGTAACACAACATGCGGTTTTGGTGGAGCAAAGGGCTTACCGACAAGGTGCTCGCGTGTACCTGTTGCGGGCGTTTGATGATCCGCTATCGGCATTACTTCTTTGGTCCAACGCTAAGCTGTGGGACTGGTTTGCGAGTGCTAGCGAGCAATACCAGTTCTACAAGAGCGTCTTGTTGGCTCATTTTTTGAAGTTGATTCTAAGATCATCATGTGGGATGTCGCGCGCCTTGACCAACTCTGAGTAGCGAAGGCCGCGCGTAAGTGATGAAATAAGTGAATCCCCAGCTGCCCGGAGGATACAATCATTATATAGAGTTTGAGAGTCGGTGAAGTAGAGCTCGATGTGATTCAGTACGCCTCGCAAAGACTCAAGTGCAGTCTCTATCTCTTCGCGCGAAGGTCCAGCGCATGATACGACCGATGTTTCTAGCTTTGTCGCGAGGTCGAGGTGTGCGATAGCCTTATTCCTCCGAGTGCGAACATTCTCTGTATGGCTCTCGAAAATATCAATCAATGGTTCCAACTCACTCGCAAGGGTCGCCTCGTTGACCTTTCGCACCTCAACCAAGAGTCTTCGAAGAGTGAGATTTTTGCGTGCACCGGATCCGGCAGGATCCCCGAGCCGACTTATCGAAAGTTGTATGTCGTTAAGCATCATGCCTTGAATCATTGAAAAGGCAGTAGATGCGGAACGATTCAATATGCTGACTCGGTGTTCATCGGTTCCAAACAATTGGCGATACAAAATCCACCGTCCATGGGTCCACATGACTTCGTCTTTGATGGATCTCCAGATTTCGCTAAGTTCGCTAGGGATTGTCTTTGTAGTCATTGTCTAGCCAACAAGTTATTCTATGATGTTCATCTTTCACCCCTTTTGGCAGGATATTCAATCGCAATCATGGGGAATCAGTGGAATCCGTTTCGATATCACCTCATTTGGCAGGATATCCGATCCCCATGATCATTCCATTTGGGAGGATCATTGAACGCCTGTGCGCTCTTATTTGGTGGCCTGCCGGCCAAGCGTTCAATTGTCGAATATCCGTTTTGGTAAGAATTCGACACCGACCTGATAAATCCATGCAGACAGACGCTCGTAAATCTCACTATTGTTAGCTAACGTTCAACCAAATCAATTTTTAGTCACAAGAAAATCAAATGCACACGTCGACCCCAAAGGTTTTATGCTTGGCAGTCCTAAGCTTGCTTGCTGTCGGTTCCTTGCTGGCCAAGCCCGATCCGTCTGATTCGGCTCCCTGGACTTTCGTCAGCATACCCGACTTCCTGAACTTCGACATCGAGTACCCGCAGAAAGGATGGGAGGGCGCCCTCGGGTTCATCGTGGGTTCCATGAAAAAGGAAGATCCGGCCTTCGCCCTGGTGGCGGGCGACCTCGTCATGGGGCACTGGGGAACCAAGAAGGAGGAGGTCGATCAGTGGGCGAAGAAGTATTACCCAGGTTGGGTTCAACGCTTCAAGGACCACGGACTCAAGGTCTACGCTGCCCTCGGTGACCATGAGGTCGCCGACAATCCCTGGCGGGGAGCGGTGGCCACCGCCGTGCCTTTTTACAAGGATGCCTTTCGGCGACATCTCAAGATGCCCTTGAACGGTCCCGACCACATGAAGGGGACTGCCTTTTATTGGCTCCACAAGAATGCCTTGTTCGTCTCGGTCGACGTGTTCGAGAAGGGCAAGAGCAACCAAGGCGAGATTGCCGCCGGGGTGACCGGCAAGCAACTCGAGTGGTTTGAAAGGGTACTCAGAGAGCACGGACCCAAGGTGAACCATATCGTGGTTATGGGGCACACTCCCATTCTTCGCCCAGTCAGGACCTACAGTTCATCAGGGATGCTGACCGTCAAGGGACGTGACTCGGACTTTTGGAAGCTTATGGCCAAACATGGCGTCGACCTTTATCTTTGCGGGGAGGTGCATGCCGTGACCTGCACCCGGCGCGACGGTATCCAGCAAATCGCCCACGGTGGTCTGATCGGGCGCACGACCAAGCCCAACTACCTGCTTGTGACCGTGCATGAGGATAAGCTCGAGCTGGACCTCAAGGAGATCGACCTGATCAACGGCAAGGGACGGCTCTGGCAAAAAAACAAGAGCAAGGGGCCATGGGACACGATAACCATTACCCGGGAACGCAAGAAGCGGGGTTTTACCTCGATCGGGAAGGTCTCCATAAACAAAGAGACGGACGCCAAGAAGTTCGAGGCCGCCACCGGCTTTTTCACCGAGAAAGACAACCCAAAATAGTACCTGCAAGCCTTGCAAGTGGATGCTCATGACTTCAAGCCATCTTTACGGGTTTAATATTCGACATAAATCCGTCCTGGAGGATCCTGAGTTGGTGCCAAGTCCTTCATGAAACACCAACTTGAAATAATAAAATTTGCATTTCAAAAGGGGCTTTTTGAAAATTCAATTGCTTATCACTAAAATTAAATTTCCCCCTTTTAACTACTATTGAATTATTCTTTTTTACATGTAAATAATGGATACTATAAGTTCTGCAAAATGAAATGAACGAATCCAAAGCATTGAATGTCTAATCAACTTGATGACTGAAAAATCGAATTCTACAATTGAAAGGCTTCGCAAGCCAATTTCACGACTAATCGCATTCATGCTGATTCTTATGGCTCTGCTTACAGTGCCAATAAATTTTGAAGACGGAGTTCATGAAGCTTTGGAGATTTTCGGCTATTTTTTACTGCTTACGGCAGGACTTGGTAGAATTTGGTGCTCTATTTACATTGCTGGCAGGAAGGATAAAATATTATGCACAGATGGTCCGTATTCAATTTGCAGGAATCCACTTTACCTTTTTTCCTTTATAGGGGTCATTGGTGCATTTTTGGCATTTCAAAGTATTTTGCTCACAGTCATGGCATCTGCTATCTACTTATTGTATTATCGATTCGTTATTAAGAGTGAAGAAATAAGGCTGCTCGATATTTTTAAAGTTTCGTTTTCAGAATATATCAGCACTACCCCCCGATTTTTCCCAAGATTTTCTTCATATCAGAGTAGTGTAGCCGAAAGAATTACCTCAACAAAAGTTATCGAAAGGGGCTTGAGAGAAGCCGTTTGGTTTTTTATAGCTATAGCATTGATTGACACAATTGAAGTCATTCACCGCCAAGGTTTCATGATATTGGCGACACTGCCATTCTAAAGGCAGAACAAGGCAGTGGAGGACAACTCCGTTACGCGCTCCGCACTCCACGCTCCACTCCATGCCTACCTTTGACGTTATGTAAAAGTAAAAAATGAATTGTCTTATTTATGTTATTGTGTAAGTTCCTACACATGCCTACCAATTTAGCAATAGACGATAATTTACTTGTAAAAGCCTTGAAGGTCAGTGGTCTTAAAACGAAAAAAGATACTGTAAATCAAGCCCTTAAGGAATTTGTTCTGAAAAGAGAGCAGAAGAAGATTTTAGACTTTTTTGGAGTTGTTGATTATTATGATGATTATGACCCGAAGGCAGATCGAAGGAAATCGTAATGGTTATTGTAGATTCTGATGTGTGGTCAGAGGTATTTCGATCTAGGGCAGGGAAAGCGTCCAAGTATTTCGATAAGTTAGCGAAGTTAATTGAGGATGAAGACGTTGTTCTTTTGGGAGCGATACGCCAAGAGGTTTTATCAGGTATAAAGTCTAAAGAACAATTTGATTCCCTAAAAAAGGTTTTGAGATCATTTCCAGATGTTTCGTTACCTGAAGCAATTTATGAGATGGCAGCATCATTTTATAATATTTGCCGAAGTAATGGAGTTCCAGGATCGTATGCCGATTTCTTGATATGTGCTTGTAGTGTGTTTTATAAATTAGAGATTTTATCGAATGATAGAGAATATATTCATTATTCAAAACATATTCCTATCAAGGTTTGTAAGCTATAGGAATCAGCATAACAATTGGATGGAGGGTAATCCCCAACACGGTTTTAATTATATTGAAGTATTGGTTCCCTATTACAGTTTTTGAAGATTTGAAGCGATGGAGTAAAGTTGGGGATACCTCATCCTGTGCGTCAGGTACGAAAAAAAGTTTACAATGTGCTACATTTTGCTACATATCTTTATTGCATGAGCACCGTAATAAGAATTTCCGATCACTTGGCAAAAGAAGCGAAGACCAGATCAAAGGTAGAGCACCGCTCGATGACTTCACAATTGGAGTATTGGGCGACCATCGGCAAAACCGCAGAAGAAAACCCTGATTTACCGTTCAGTTTCATCAAGGAAACACTTCTGGCGATCGAGGAAATGAAGGAATGCCCAAAGGAGGAATATACCTTTGGGTGAAAGGAAGATTTTTGTCTCATCTGCCTTCGGGCGAAAAATTAAAAAGCTGAAGAAGCGGGAAAAGAAGGAACTTGATGACGCGGTTCTAGATCTTTCGAACGATCCAAGTGTTGCAGAAGAGAAAGTTGGCGATCTAGCAGGAGTTTCGGTCTATAAGTTTAAGATCAATAAACAGTCGGTTCTATTGCCTTATGCATACGACGAGAATGAAATTAACCTCCTGACATTTGGATGCCATGAGAACTTCTATCGGAATCTGAAAAAATACAAAAAAGCCTAACCAGACGGAGAGAGCAAAACCGTTGGCGCACTCATCCTCCACATTATGCGAGGGAAAAGAATCAAACTATAAGAAGAAGAAAGAAACACACGCTCTCAATCCTTGGGACGATGCTGATTTTTGTGCTACTGTCCGGACTGCTCGTCGGATGTATGACATACCGAAAATAACAGTGGTTCGGCGGTATGACCACGATTCAACTGGAGGATGGAACGAAGGTTGGCTTGTGGTTTGACCCTGCCGACCGTCGACCGGACATACCTCTATTGGGTCGTTATTCGGTCAGTACACCACCCTATGCGCTACAGATTTATTTTCCGGATTTCGACCCCGCTTGGGAATCCGCTGAGATTGATGAAGTGATCGTAGCATACAATGACGGCACCACGGATAAGCGAACGGACGGTGGCGTCGTGTGGCGGATAAGAAGTAAAGAGATGACGCTATATAGAGGACCACTTAAAGACCTCGTGACGCGTCACGAAAGCGGCAACATCACTGTAACGGGTAGTATTTCGGCGAAAACTGGCAAGAAAACTGGCTTTTCCTTCTCGCACAAATTTGAGGCAGAGCCTAAGGATTCTGGGATCGCACCTTACTGGTCTGGTGGGTGAAAAGGCAAGAAGGGTAGCCCGCATAACGAGCAGGTGCTGCCGGACGGCTAATCGCCGCCGCAGACCTATGTGCTCACGGAAAAATTGACATTATGGCGTTTTAGCGTTTTGGTGTTTTAATGAAAAGAGCAACCGTGTATTTTGAAGAAGATCTCCACAAGGCCCTAAAAATGAAGTCTGCGGAGATTTCGACGCCTGTCTCCGACCTCGTGAATGATGCGGTGAGGTCGGCGCTATTTGAAGATGCAGAAGATCTCGAAGCATTTAAAGAAAGAGAGAAAGAGCCGGTGATCGATTTTGAGTCTTTCGTCACGTCTCTGAAAGAAGATGGAAAGCTTTAGAATCGTAATCAAGAAGTCTGCGGCGAAGGAAATCGAAAGAATCGAAAAGAAAGATAGAATTCGCATCATCGAGAAGATCCGATGTTTGGCGAGTGATCCACGTCAATTCGGCAGCAAGAAACTTTCGGGCCAAGAAAAATACCGGATTCGCCAAGGGAATTACAGGATCTTGTATCAGGTTATTGATGACGAATTAATCATCAACGTCGTCAAGGTCGGGCATCGGCGAGACATCTACGATAATTAATGTGGCCCAGTCTGAGGCGGCAACGGCTAACGTCCGCCACGTTTCTGCGTTGAATGAAAAGAATTTGACAGGGCGGGATATGCGTACATTATCCTGTACATATGAATGCAATCACTTACACTGCAGCAAGAGAAAATCTAGCATCCACGATGGATCAGGTTTGTCTCGATCGAGATCCTGTGATCATAACACGCAAGCGCGAGCAATCGGTCGTCATGATCTCGCTGGAAGACTACGAAGCACTTGAGGAAACCGCATACCTTCTACGCAGTCCTGCAAACGCGAAACGATTGATTGCCTCAATTGAAGCAGCCGAACAAGGAAATGTAGTGGAAAAGGAAATCGAGCTCATCGAATGAATTTCACATTCACTCCACAAGCTTGGGAGGATTACCAATTTTGGCAAAAGACTGATAAGAAAATACTGAAAAGGATTCATTTACTGATTCAGGATATCCTGCGATCACCACAGGAAGGCATCGGCAAACCAGAGTCATTGAAACATAACCTAAGCGGATACTGGTCACGACGTATCACGGAAGAACACAGAATCGTTTATAAGCAATTCGAGCACGGGATCACATTCGTCCAGATGCGATACCACTATAAATAATTGAGTCGAAGCAAGCGGAGTTTGCAACGGCTAGCATCGCGCCAAATAGTACTTGTAAGCCTTGCAAGTGGATCCCTCTTTCTTTAATAAAGGGACAAGTTACCCAACCTGTGGTCGAAATGGAACCTAGATGGAAATATATTCTAATCACTGCGGCGTTTGTCAGCGTAGCGTTAGCCGTGCTTTACCCCATTCGCGGGTTTTTTCCGCCATTCTACTACGAACAGTACAACGCCTTTAAAGACAGGCTGGAGACGATCGAAGACTTGCAGATTCGAGATTCTTGGCAACACAAGGATATCCGTCTGGAAGACTGCGGATTCGATGTTGAAATCGATGACCGAAACGCCTCTTTGACGTTCACAGATCACCAAGACTGGGTTGCCCTGTTTTCCAAAATCGACGGAATCCGCATCTCAATGAAAGATCATCAACGTTTGGTTACTTGCAAAGAAATGAAATCCGCCGGCATGGAAATCGATGGCCTCCGGGACGTCCTTGAGAATCTTGGCTCAGTCATTGAATTTTGTTCGAATCAAAAGAACCCCATCCTTGTGCCCGATGCGGAATACGATTACTGGGATCACTTGAACTATGCTCAAATCCAATTCCAGTAATGTCGCCTTCGGTAGATGCGAAGGATCCTCAGCCCATTGCGCCGAAACGGCCCCCACCGGCTTCTTCATCGGGAAAGACAACCCTAGGTAGAAATTGTCCGCCATTGCCAGGATAAGATAGAGTGCAAAAAGGAGTCGAGCTCCTAGGTAAGTATAAACTTCTCTAAATGACAGGACAATTTGTTCAAGGACCGGCAGCCATCGGCCGTCACAAGAACGTCATCTTCCAGGCGCACCCCGGCAAACCCTTTGATATACACACCTGGCTCGACTGTCATTATCATGTGCTTTCTAAGCACGGTATGATCCGTTTGATTGAAACGGACCGCTTCGTGAACTTCCATTCCGATGGCATGGCCGAGGCCATGGCGAAACTCTTCCTTGTACCCCCCCTGCATAATATGCTCGCGGGCTACCTTATCAATGGAAGATGCCTGGCGGCGTGGCTTGATCGCCCTGATCGCCAAGGAGTGAGCCTCTCTAACCAAATGATAGATATCCCTTAGTCGGGGATCAATTTTCTTACCCGTAAATAC
>JACNJI010000020.1 GCA_014382645.1 Verrucomicrobiota bacterium
GACGTCATCGACCCGGTCATGGTCGTAGGCGCCGGTCCCGAGGTCATCGCGGGGGAGGGGATGATTCTTACCGCCGGAGGGTTCGACGGTCACGTCCACTTTATCTGTCCGCAGCAAATAGAGGAAGCTCTGGCAAGCGGGGTCACATCCATGGTAGGCGGGGGCACCGGTCCCGCCACCGGTACAAACGCCACGACTTGTACACCCGGCGCCTGGAACATCGGTCGCATGCTACAGGCGGCCGAGGAATACCCGATGAACCTCGGCTTCCTCGGTAAAGGTAATTCATCTTCTCCCGAGGCTCTCCGTCAACCGGTGCGAGCCGGCGCCATGGGACTCAAGCTTCACGAGGACTGGGGCACCACTCCCGCCGCAATCAACGTCTGTCTCGGCGTGGCCGATGAAATGGACGTGCAGGTCGCCATTCACACCGATACTCTCAATGAGGCCGGCTTTGTCGAGGATTCCATGGCCGCCTTCAAGGGTAGAACCATCCATACTTTTCACTCCGAGGGAGCCGGTGGCGGGCATGCGCCGGACATCATTCGAGTATGCGGTGAAGCGAACGTTTTGCCGTCTTCCACCAATCCCACTCGTCCTTTCACCGTCAACACCATCGACGAGCATCTCGATATGCTCATGGTGTGTCACCATCTGGATTCCAAGATTCCCGAGGACGTTGCATTCGCCGAATCCCGCATTCGCCCCGAGACCATTGCCGCCGAAGATATCCTGCACGACCTCGGAGCCTTTTCCATCATGGCCAGCGACAGTCAGGCCATGGGCAGGGTGGGGGAGGTGCTCTGTCGCACTTGGCAGACTGCCGATAAAATGAAGAAGCAATTCGGCAAACTGGAAGACGCCAACCATCCGGCTGCCGACAACTTTCGGGCTCTTCGTTACATCGCCAAGTACACGATCAATCCCGCCATTGCAAATGGCCTCGGTCACGAACTTGGTTCTATCGAGGTGGGCAAACTGGCAGACCTTGTTCTCTTCAAGCCCGCCTTTTTCGGGGTCAAGCCCGAGCTCGTGCTCAAGGGTGGCTTTATCGCCTGCGCCAACATGGGAGATCCCAACGCCTCCATCCCCACGCCTCAGCCCATGCACTACCGTCCCCAGTTCGCCGCCCATGGGCGAGCCAAGGCCGCCACATCGGTTTCCTTCGTTAGCCAAGCCGCGTTCGAGGCCGGTCTCGATCACCTCGACCTCGCCAAGCGTCTTGTCCCTGTAAAAGACACTCGATCGATTGGCAAGGCCGACTTGGTTCTCAATGACACCCTGCCGAAAATCGAGGTCGATCCGGAGACCTACATTGTCAAGGCCGATGGCGTCGAGCTTCGCTGCGAGCCCGCTAAGGAATTGCCTCTAGCTCAACGTTACTTCCTTTTTTAGTTATGCAAATAATCAAAGAACTTCCCGCCGGTGAGGCTTGTGCGGATTCCCCTTCGGTAAGTCTCAAGGTCGAACGTCGCGTATTGGCCAAGCGCCGTTGGCGTGGTCAAGCAGCCGATGGAACCGACTTTGGTTTTGACCTGTCCGCCCCTCTCAAGCATGGCGACCAATTTTACTTCGCCAATGAGCAACGCTACCTAATCGAGCAATTGCCCGAGCAAGTGTTCAAGGTCGCTTATCCCGATCCTCGCGAAGCGGCTCATCGTGCTTGGCAGGTAGGCAATCTTCACTTTCCCGCTCAGTTCACCGATGGTTATCTTCTCGTCGAAAACGACCTCGCCATCCGCCAGATGCTCGAGCGCAACGACATTCCTTTCGAGGAGGCCGAAGAAGTATTCCAGCCCGTCGTGGCCGCCGCCGGTCACCATCATCACCACGATCATGATCATGATCATGACCACGGGCACACGCATTCCCACTCTCACGATCACGGGCATGGGCATCACCACCACTGAGTCGGAGGTCGCCGTCGACGCGTCGCTCGACTGGTTGGCCTCTCTCCTGCAGACATCCGACACCCTCTTTCCCTCGGGTGGTTATGCTCATTCCTATGGTTTGGAGGAACTTGTTGCGATGGGGCAAGTCACTGATGCGACCAGTCTCAAACGCTTCCTCCACGAAGACGTCTTACCCACCCTCGAGCGCCTTGAGTTGCCCTATCTTCGTTTCTGCCATGAAGCTGCTCTCAATCACGACTGCGAGGCCCTTTTTGCACTGGACGAGGAAATCGGGTCATGGAAACTTACCCGCGAAATCCGTGAAGCAAGCGTGTCTCAGGGTCGCCAATTGCTCCGCATGCTCGATCAGGTCTTTGACGACGAATTCGCCCGCGCCTTCGCACGGAAGGCCATCGAACGAAAGTCTCCCTGCCACCAGATTACCGTATGGTCTCTTCTCCGATCGTCACAAGGAACCCCTCTCGAGTCGATGCTGATTGCTTGGGTCTACCAGTCGGTATCCACCTTTTGTTCCGCGTCCGTGAAACTACTCCGTATCGGAGAAGTAGCTTGCCAGCGAATTATTCGATCCTGCCTCCAACCTGAAACCGTTCGCGAACTGGTTCGTCGCTCGTGCTTCGTGGAGCGGAATGACGCGGGTTGGTTCAATCCACTTCTCGATGTTGCTTCTGCTCGTCACGAAACTGTCTTCTCGCTTCTCGCTATATCATTACTGAGAACAATCATTATTTTCTCCGTCCCTGTCTCGGTGTCATCTGTGGTGCCGGTGGACCCGGACTAACCATGTAGACCTTCCTCCGTTGCCTAGACTTTACACATTA
>JACNJI010000532.1 GCA_014382645.1 Verrucomicrobiota bacterium
CAACGCACCCTGCGACGGAAAAAAATGCCCCGGGATTGAGGCAGACACACCAAAGGTAATCGCGAGGGACAGGCGCATGCGAACAAACAAGCCGGTCGGTACCGGAACCGACGAAGGCGCCGCCTTAATTTTTAAGGACGGAGAGAAATCAAAGATGGAGGAGGCCGAAGAGGCTCGCCGTCTCACCCTCTCATTGGCGGGCCGGGCTAACAACGTGGCACCACATCTCGCCGCCAACTATCCCCTGCCGAGCACAAAGACCCTTCTCGACGTTGCAGGTGGTTCGGGCATCTACGCAATCGCCTACCTGCGAGCCCATCCCGACCTGCGAGCCATCGTATTCGATCGTCCGGAAGTGCTGAAGGTGGCCGAAGAATTCGCAGAGGAGCATCAAGTTGCCGACAGACTTCAGCTAATGGAAGGCGACATGTTCGCAGATCCCCTTCCGAGTTGCGACGCGGCGCTCCTCTCAAACGTTCTGCACGACTGGGACCTCCCCGAGTGCGAAACCATCGTCCGGCGCTGCGCCGACGCCGTGAATCCGGGCGGCGAGGTTCTCATCCACGACGTCTTCCTCAACGACGACCTGTCAGGTCCGCTCCCCATCGCTCTTTATTCAGCCGCCCTCTTTTCCCTTACTGAAGGACGGGCCTACTCCGCCAAAGAATACCGAGAAATGCTGGCGAAGGCCGGTCTGCAGTCAGGCAAAGTCACGCCCACCCTCGTTCATTGCGGAGTCCTGCCGGGACGCAAGAATCCTTAGAGAAGTGGAAGTAACTTCTTTGAGTCATGCGTCCTCTGGATGAAACAGGCTCCCGATGCCAAAACTTTGGTTGCTTTGACATTAGGTAGGAATTAAATTTTCATCGACTGAACCGGAACCATGTCGAGCTCGCACAGAATCAAACATTTGAATGGGCACGCATTCGCGAACTTTCACGGTTCCGAAAGAGAGGGCTTGGCTGTGATGGATCGACGTGGGATGATAAAGGCCGGTTTGGCAGGAATGGCGGGCCTTTCCTTACCCGATCTGCTTCGGGCACGCGATCTTGCCAAGTGGAATGGACAATCTCTTGGCGGCAACAAATCGGTTATTCTTTTGTGGATGTGCGGTGGCCCCAGCCACATTGATACGCTCGACCCCAAACCTGACCAACCCGACAACAATCGAGGGCCTTTCTCGACCATCCCGACCACTCATCCGGGAATACGTGTTTGCGAACATCTTCCGAAATACGCGAAACTAACGGACAAACTGACTATCATTCGTTCCGTCGACTGCCGGGGCAGCAACCATCAACCGAACCAAGTCATGCAGACGGGGAACTTGGCCGCAGGTCCGAGAGTCAACCGGGAAGGTCGCATGTATCCCGCCATCAGCTCGATCGTAAGCAAGTTCCATGGCCCGAACCATCCCGCCTTGCCCGCGAACGTGGTCCTGAACCTGAATAGTCGCTCTCACTGCGCATGGGGAGGATGGCTAGGAAAAGAATACGATTCTCTGGTAGGAGACAATGCGGGAAAACTGTTTGACCTGGCCAAAGGCTTAACCGTGGACCGACTGGACAACCGTAAGACACTGTCCGACAAACTGGAAGCCGTGCGTCGCAACCTGGATCAGGGCGACAACATGTCGGCCTTGGACGAATTCGGGCAGCAGGCTTACGACTTGCTGACCGGGCAAAAGGCGCGAAATGCCTTTGACCTAAGCGATGAACCAAAGAAACTCATTGAGCGTTACGGCGAACATTCCTGGGCTCAAAAGGCTTTGCTGGCTCGACGTTTGGTGGAAGCCGGCGTCTCCTTCGTCACGATCGACTTAAGCAACCACGGGGCCTCGGGAACATGGGACACCCACGGGGATAAGTTTCCTCCCTATGGAGGTATCGAAAGCGGCCTCAAGCCTTTGCTCCCCGTATTCGATCATGTTTTCACAACATTGGTTACCGACCTCGATGAACGAGGCTTGCTGGACGAAGTGCTGGTCATTGCGATGGGCGAATTCGGGCGCACTCCGCACATGGGAACGCAAGGCAGTCCGGACGGACGGAACCACTGGCCTCAAATCGCCTCAATGACCCTCGCGTGCGGAGGGTTCCGTCACGGTCAGGTGATAGGGGCAAGTTCAAGCGACGGTGGCGAAATCAAGGAACGACCGGTAACTCCTGGTGACTTGGCCGCGACCGTTTATCATCACTTCGGCATCCCGCTTGACTCTACTTACGAAGACCATCGAAGCAGGCCCCGCTACATTTTGGAGGAGGGACAACCTCTTCCGGAACTAATCTAAAAGAAGCAAACTTGGGTTGCCATCCCGGGCAAGAATCCTAGCTTCATTGAGATGAAAACCCGATTAAACTCCATTATCTTTCTCGCGAGCTTCGTTCTCGCGTCCATGCACATTCACGCCGAAACCAAAGACGGTGACTGGATCGACCTGTTCGACGGCAAGTCGACCAAGGGGTGGACACCTCGAGCAAAGGTCGAGTCCTTCGAGGCGAAGGATGGTCAATTGAAGCTCTCCTCGAAAGTCAACGTTTGGGTGGTGTCCGACCTCAAGATGGCCGACTTCGAAGTGGAGGCTGAGGTAAAGATTCCAACCGACTACGCAGGTTTCAACTCGGGCTTGGGCTTCCGTTTGGTCGGTGAGAAGGGAAAGCCAAAAGGCTACCAGTGCGAAATCGACCGCGGCAAACCCGGTGGGGTATACGGAATCGGCATGGGCGGCTGGCTT
>JACNJI010000128.1 GCA_014382645.1 Verrucomicrobiota bacterium
TGCTCCACATGGCGGAACGGATGCATTGGCATGGGTGGTGGACGGGCGAATTGCCGCTTATTATCACCCCGGCGATATTGGAGACGCATGGGCGGACGATCATGCGGGGGTGCCTACGCCAATCTGGGAGGCTTGCTATCAATTGGGAACAAACATTATCTTCTATGCTCACGCGGAGTACAACAAATGGCTGGATTCACGAAAAAAATCAGATTAATTCTCACCTCGGCGTTATTACTTGCCACTCTAGCCGGGGAGGATCTATTTGCCGCCCGTCTCGCTTATCTCGAGCAAATGCCGCTGGAAGCGTTTGCCAAGTTGCGAGAAATTGAACGATACCAACTGCAAATCGCCGAGAAATTCTATTTATCCGGCGATTACAAGGCTGCGGCTTCTGAATACGAAAAGTTTCTCACTCTCTACGAACGTAGTATAGGCGGACCCTACTCCTTGCTCATGTGGTCTCACTGTCAGATTAAGCTTCGTTTGGTAAACACTGCTGTTCGGGAGGGTTTCAAATCGGTCATCGATTACTGGCCCGACAGCAACGAGGCCATTCTTTCCTCCTTCATGATCGGAAATTGTCATCTACTTCAAGGTGAACCCAAGAAGGCCGAGAAGGTATTCGAATCAGTGGTGATTGACTATCCCGAGCACTATTTGGCAACTCTTGCTCGAGTTGAGTTGCTCGCCATCGCCGCTACCCGCAAGGACGAGGAACGGCAAGTGGAACTTTGGACAGCGATCGCCTTTAAGACAGCCAAGACCCAGGAAACAGCGCCTCATCGTTCCATGGCTTCCCGTAGTCTGGCCATGTACCATTTTAGAGAAGGTGAATTCCCAAAGGGAGTTGAAGCCCTTAAGGCTTATTTCGAGAAGGATAATGCGGAACTCTTGCGTTACGTTCACGAGATCGGAGCCAGTGCCGCCGGACAGCTTTTCCAAACGGATGCGACCAAGCCAAGGGCAGAGAAGCTAGCTGGGCAAGTGATCTCATTTCTTGAAGAACGTCTCCCTGCCGATCTCTCGAGGGATAAGTCAAAGGCGCAGGCGCGCGACGTCCTTGGTCGAATCGCAAGTATTCACAAGACTCTCGATAGGGATAAGGAGGTCATCGCCGCCTATGAACGAATGGGTAAAATCCTCGGTATGGACGATGGAGTCCTTGGAGCTATCGCCGCTTGGCATAAGTCGAAGAAGCGTATGGATCAAGCCCGTTCAGTCTACGGTCGTTATGCCGACAAGGTGAATGGCCGTAGAGCCGTAGCAGGTTCTTTTCGCGAGGAAAAGAAGTACGAGGAGGCCGTGCGACACTACTTGGCGCTTGTCGGTCTCGACAAGGAACGAGAAGCGACTTGGCAACAGGACATCGTTTCAACATGGCGTGAATCTCATCAATGGGACAAGGCGATTGCCACTTACCGAAATCTTCTTACCGTAGATCCCGAGCGTCATTCCGACTGGAACTGGGGTATCGCCGAATGCTATGAACAAAAGGGGCAGTGGCCTCAAGCTATTCAGTCCTACCGGCAAACCGATAATTATCCCGAAGGCTATTTCCGTATGGCCGAATGCAATCGCCACCTCAAAAAATGGACCGAGGGGCTCGTTCTTCTTAATCAGGCCAAGTCTCACGATGACGTTGCGGATCGATCCCAGCACCGAATCGCTCAATTTTACGAAATGGCGGGGAAGAAGGAAAATGCCATAAAATCCTTCCAAGTCACCTGCAAAAAATACCCAAAGAGCCGATACGCCAGTCTGGCCCATGCTCATCTGCAGACCAAGTACGGCATCAGTGTCACCCTTGGCGGCGCTACTGACAAATAAGCAAAGAGTCTTGGTTATTAGTCCGTTTCTTTTTGGTTGAGATTACTTGTGCATGCCTTTGCAAAAAGCTTGTGTTAAGGATTGTGGTCGGGTGATCGCAGTTCCAACGACAACGCAGAAGGCTCCTCTGTCTATGGCTTCGGCGGCTTGCTCGGGCGTGGAAATTCGACCCTCGGCGATCACAGGGGTGGAGTCTCCTAAATGACGTGACAGTCGCTCTACCAAATCCAAGTCAGGGCCTACCGGTGTTTCTGTGGAGTCGTTGACATAACCCGACAGCGTGGTGCTCACCAAGTCAAAACCCAGATCGATAGCCCGTAATCCTTCCTCGTAATTACTTACGTCTGCCATCAGTAGGGAGGCGCAATGAGCCTTCGCCCCCTGGACGATCATTTCTAGAGTTTCTCCATCGGGTCGCGGACGCGAGGTGGCATCGAGAGCCACGATTTCCGTACCCGCATCGGCTACTGCGATAACGTCTTTCAATCGAGGGGTTATGAAAACTTCCGAATCGGGGTAAGTTCGCTTCCATATGCCAATGACAGGGACTTTTGTTCGTTTGCGAATAGCCCGAATGTTCTCTGGGCCGTCGGCGCGTATGCCGACGGCTCCACCCGCTACCACGGCTTCGGCAATGGCCGCGAGTATATCAGCATCTTCTAGGGAAGGCGAGGGCGGCGCCTGACAGGATACGATCAAGCCTCCCTTGAGTTGAGCGAGTGTGTCGTGCTTCCCAATCATTGCAGACACTGAAATTAGCGTATTCTACGTTCGTCTTGCGCGAACTATCCGTCCGTTGACGCTGGTTAGGCGGTTGGGGCGTTCGTGCTGCTTGCGTGTGCTGTGCTCTGCTGCGTGTCCTAGGATTGGGAGGCTGGGTGCTTGCACTGTGTGGACCTGGC
>JACNJI010000296.1 GCA_014382645.1 Verrucomicrobiota bacterium
CCACCGCTTGTGCGGGCCCCCGTCAATTCCTTTGAGTTTTAGCCTTGCGGCCGTAGTCCTCAGGCGGCACACTTATCGCGTTAGCTTGGGCCCTGAAGGGGTCGAATCCTCCGAAACCTAGTGTGCAACGTTTACGGCGTGGACTACAGGGGTATCTAATCCCTTTCGCTACCCACGCTTTCGTGATTGAGCGTCAGTACTCGTCCAGATAGTCGCCTTCGCCACTGGTGTTCCTTCAAATATCTACGCATTTCACCGCTACACCTGGAATTCCACTATCCTCTCCGAGACTCTAGCTAGATAGTTTCAGGCGCAGTTCCGAGGTTGAGCCCCGGGATTTCACACTTGACATATCTAGCCGCCTACTCACCCTTTACGCCCAGTAAATCCGAGTAACGCTCGAGGTCTCCGTATTACCGCGGCTGCTGGCACGGAGTTAGCCACCTCTTCCTCTTTGGGTTAACTCAGGGCAGGCTATAAACCTGCTTGTTGTTCCCCAATGACAGGAGTTTACGACCCTAAGGCCTTCATCCCCCACGCGGCATTGCACCATCAGGCTTTCGCCCATTGTGAATGATTCGAAACTGCTGCCACCCGTAGGTGTCCGGGCCGTGTCTCAGTCCCGGTGTGGCTGATCATCCTCTCAGACCAGCTACCCGTCTAAGCCTTGGTGAGCCGTTACCTCACCAACAAGCTGATAGGCCGCGAGCCCATCCTTGAGCGCCATTACAAGCTTTAGCTTTTTTAACATGAGTTAAAAGGCCACATACGGCATTAATCCACCTTTCGGCGGGCTGTTCCATACTCAAGGGCAGGTTGCTCACGTGTTACGCACCCGTTCGCCACTGTCTACAAATCCGAAGACTTGTGTTTCGTTCGACTTGCATGTCTTAACCATGCCGCCAGCGTTCACTCTGAGCCAGGATCAAACTCTCCAAAAGAAGAGTTATCAGGAAGCAATAAATTGCAACCTGAACAAAGAACTGGCGTTCTTATTTTTTTTGCACGAACTTAAAAAGTTCATGCTTTACTTAAAGGGTTGATCGGTGATCCGTCTTAGATCACGCAAAATAACTTTCAAAGAACAAAGCCTCCCAAATGAAGGAAAGCGGATTAAAACAAAGTAAATCTCCCAATACGTCAAGTACGATTATGATTTTTTTTGCGAAATATTATTTCCCTGTACCTGTCAGATTAAAGCCCATCCACGCTTGCTCTTGAAAATTGTAAAACCATTGGGATTCATTTTGCGTACGATCATACCACAGCCATATGCCCCCTGATAATGGAGAAAACACATACGGGTATACGACCGAGTTAGTCCACAACCACTCCAAGCCATCAATGAAGAGCCAATTATCGTAGGACCCCTCCCCCACGGGATATACCCAACCAAGGGTCGAATGATAAATCCATTTGTAATCGGACTGGAAGAAAGTGCCGAACCAATCGAGATGCTTCCATTTTTGATCTGATGATTCCAAAGTAAGAGCACCAATCCAAAGTTTTTCTTTTATGTCGGAGCGGACGCAACGAAATCCGAGAGTTCTAAGCGCTGTATCTGGTTTCCGTTGATGACGGTATGCCAGGCGTAGTGCGTTTCCGCTTTGCCGTGAGTCGTCGTGCTGGAATGAACCACCGCGGATAACGCGTGTCCCACCAACGATGTCATCTGTAGGGACGGTCGAGGGACCGAGGTTATCCGAAACGAGAGCGAAACTGTTGATGGCTTTAGTCAAAGGGTTTCCGTACCATTCGGGATCGTACCAATCCCAACACCATTCATTGACATTTCCGAATACATCAAAAAGTCCGTAACCATTAACCATTTCAAAAGGGAAATAATTCTGCCCACCATAACTATTATCTTTTTCAGTTATCAACTGATTCCCATCGAAATAACCAACAGGAGTGCTGGCATTGTCAAAGGGATCGCCACTCAGTCGATAATTTCCTTTAGAGCCATCAATGCTTCCCTCCCAAGGATACTTAGTCCCGACTAGATCGCCACGGGCAGCTTTTTCCCATTCGGCCTCCGTTGGTAGTCTATATCCTGAAGAAAACGAATTCACGTGATCGTTTGATAAATTCAGATCTCCTTTTCGATAGACCTTAGTAAACTCTATATCTTCATAATAGACAGGGGTCCGACCTTCTTTTTCAGTTCGAGCATTGCACCACTTCACCGCATCGTACCAAGTCACCATATTCATCGGATGCTGCATGGGGGCAGGAGAGTATGAAGGACCTTTTTTTGCGGTTCGAACTTTTGAATCGAAAGCGTAGCCATTTGCCAGCGCCCACCGGGCAACCTCTTCCCAGAAACTCAGAGAGATTTCGTACTTGTCACAATACATAGCGGATATGAACACGAAGTGGGCTGGTCGTTCATCGGGAAGATGGGTATCGGTCCCCATGAGATATGAACCTACGGGGATGTAAGACATATCATCCCCGTTAATTTGCCTAATGGAAGAGATCCACAATGTCCCTAAGGCAATAAGAAGCACACGACTGGAAGTCGCGACTTTCAGCAAACGCAAGATCGGCTGGTTAATTGTACCCAAAGAAATACCGACTGTAAAAAGCATTTAGTCTGACTAAACCTCCTAAACTATAGAAAGGAGTAAAGTCGGCAGAAAAAAGACTGTCTGCCAATACAAAGAACCCCTGCGGGGCGGTTACTCAGTTCGACTACGCGAAAACTTCGACTGAAATTTTTCTACGCGACCGGCGGTATCGACAAAGCGCTTCTCGCCGGTGAAGGCGGGATGAGAATCCATAGTGACGTCACGAACGACCAGAGAGTAGTCGATCCCCTCTAGGGTTTCGGTCTTACCGGAACTCATCGTTGAGCGTGTAAGGAATTGCGTCCCAGTCGAGACGTCTTGAAAGCAAACTGGGTTCAATTGAGGATGTATTTCCTTCTTCACAAATGTCTTCTCCTAATGGTTTATAGAGTGATTCGGCAAACAGCGGGAATCAACCCTGCCTCGCTTTGAAACGAGGATTGGTTTTGCATGTAACATATAATCGACCTCGTCGACGTACAACCTTACAGTCGGGATGACGATTTTTAAGTGTCTTTATTGATGAAACTACTTTCATGTATTGAAAATAAATATTAAAGAGGGCTTGCCGTCAAGCCTCGAGGCAAAGTACCACTTGCCCGACTTACTCTTTTTCAACTTGCCTTAGGTGGGATGAAAATGAGATAGTAGTGTCAACTTATGAACGAGCAAACAACAGAAGAAGGCGAACCTCGCCGTATAAACCCAGAAGACATCACATTTCTCGACGCAGATGCATTGAGCAAATTCGTTACGGATACGGGGAAAATATTGCTCCGCAAGTATACTGGTCTAACCCCTAAGCAACAACGTAAGATGTCACGTACGATCAAGACCGCCAGGCACCTGTTGCTGGCTAAGTAAAGATTTTCGGTGAATTATTCCTGACGCCTAGCTTTGCAAAAGCATTACGGCGTTTCTCCCGAGGAACTTGCTCATGTTGCAGATTTACTTCGATCGGGACAAATAGTAGCCTTGCCGACGGAAACGGTTTACGGACTAGCCTGCCTTGCCTTAAATAAGTTTGCGGTTGCTAAGGTTTTTAAAGCTAAGAAACGACCTGCCCACGACCCCCTTATCATTCATGTATCGGATTTGACCGAGGCCAAATTGGTCTGTCGTCCAGACCGCCGGGCAATGTTACTGATGGAGTCGTTCTGGCCCGGACCACTCACTCTGGTTTTACCCAAAACCCGGATTGTGCCGGCCATCGTCACCTCGGGTCTTTCCACTGTTGCCGTAAGGTCACCCGCTCATCCCGTATTTAGGGAAGTGCTGAATTTGGTAAGCGCCCCTCTTGCCGCTCCCAGCGCTAATCCATTTGGAAAAGTCAGTCCCACAAGAGCGGAACACATTGAGCAAAGTTTTGGTGATGGACATCCTCCTGTTGTGGATGGAGGTCCGACAAAAATAGGGATTGAATCTACGGTTGTGGATTTAAGCTCTAGCCGAACCCGCATTCTTCGCCCGGGTCCGATCGATACGGAAGCCATAAGTGCGATTCTGGGAGAAGAACCTGAAATTCCAGAGCTCAAAGCTTCGAGCGATAAGTCTAAAACTCCACTTTCTCCAGGACTTTTAGCAAAGCACTATCAACCCGAATCACCCTTGCAAGTTTTCAGCAGCACCGAAGAGTTAATGGCATTCCTGAAAATGGAGTCAGCCCTTCCGGCGGCAACCGTGGTCATCACTCATTCCCCATTAAATGAGATTCGTTTCCCGTCCAAGGGCTTAAAGTTCATGCATCTTTCTGAATCGGGTGATCCCAGAGAAATTGCACAGTACCTATATGCTCGCTTAAGAGAAGCCGATACTCATTCGCCTCCGCTAATTCTTTGTCCACTTTTGCCTGAAACGGGTATTGGCAGTGCCGTAAACGACCGATTAAGAAAAGCTTCATTCAAGGATTAGGGAAACCTTTTACAGTTTGGTCTTGTTTTCGTCGCCTCGCTGTCCAAAGTAAGAGATTTTCGTTCGTTCGGCGAATTACAGTTCATTCACTTGCCCTTAATTATGAAAAAATTCTTTTGGCACCTCAGGTTACTCGCTTTTTTCTCCATTTTCTGGGAAACGGGCCTAGCCCAAACCGATGAGCAACTGCGAGATCCGACTTATCTTCGCGAGCAGTACAACCGACTCGCGGAAAAGCATAACGCACTCATCGAGAAGGCTCAGACCCTCATGTCGAGTAAACAAGAATCTCCTTCAAGACCTCAAACGAACCTCGTTGATCTTTCATCAAGGTTGCGAGCAGAGTACGAAAACAAGCTGGACGCGGCCGACACAAAAGCCGCACAACTTGAGCTCAAACTGAGTCGCACTGAGCGCCAAGTGCAAAAACTAGCGAATGAGAATGCGATTTTGGAAGAAGGTAATGCGCGTTTGCGCAACCAGCTCAACATGGTGACCGCCGAGGAGAGAGACTTGTCTGATCGGAGCAAAGAGGTTACCATGGAAAACCGCAGGTTGATCATCCGGCAAAAGAAAACGGATTCTAAAGAAAGCCAGTTGCTGGCCAAGCTTCGCAATGTAGAAGCCTCCAACGAAAGCCTCAGGAGGAGGCTCGCATCCACCGAAGAAGATTCGAGAGGTCTTCAATCAGAGAACAAAAAACTATCTGCAGAGGTTGGTAGTCTCGAAGAAACCGAAAAAGACCTAAGTGATAAAATGGCGCGCAACGAATTGTTGCGAAAAGATCTCGCTGACCGTTTAACCGAACTCGACTTGGCCAAAGGTGAACTCACCCGAAAATCTGAACAACTTGGAGGGAATGCAAAGCAACTCAAGGAAGAGCTAATAGACCTCAATGGAATGAACACACGAATCGAAGGAGAGAAATCGATCCTCACTGATCGCCTGTCGGCTCTACAGGCAGAAAATACAGCATTAAAGGAAGAGAATCGAAATCTCTCGACAAATTCCGGCATACTTCAGGAGCAATTAGCCGATCTTCGTTCTGGATTGACAACCCTCGAATCACAAGAAAATCGACTTGCCGACCAGTTGTCAGGCTTTCAAGACGCGAATCATTTACTTCACCAAAAGACAAAAAAACTAGAATCCGAAAGATCCGATATGGACGCCGCGGTAAAATTGATGGATCTGGAACTTCAGGAGTTGACCGGAAGTGAACAAGCCAATATCGGAAAACTTCGCAGAATTGATTCGGAAAACAAGGAACTTGCCAACGAAGTTGCCTCTCTGGCTAATGATCGAGCATTACTCCGCAATGAAACCGATGGTCTCAAATCACAGCTAGCGCAAATAGCAAGCAACGAACAATTGCTTGCCAGTCAAACGCAAGAGCTTGAAGCTGATAATCTTAATCTCCGAGGCAAGCTGATGAACATTAGGAACAGCGAGGATGATTATCGTCGGCAGCTTGAGGGGTTAGTGCGGAAGAACGATGCTCTTCTTTCCCAGCTTTCCCTAACGAAAGAACAGCGTATCCGTTTGAGAAATGCTATTATCGGAACAATCGATGATCACGATCAAAGACTTGATTAAATAGCCTCCCCTATTGGGATAAGCCTACCCATGGTCTAGGACTAAGCAAAGAGTTCTATCGATTTCCCTAAATCCTAAATAGGATGTAACAGGTAATTCGAAACCGGATTACTCCGAAAAGACTCCCATATCCCTATATTTCGCATACCGAGTTTCGAGCAACTGTTCAGGAGCAAGTCCCCGCAGTTCATCCAGTGCAAGGCGGAGTGCTTCCCGTAGGGATCCCGCCGCAGAATCCCAGTCTCGATGAGAACCACCCAAAGGCTCGGGCAAAATTCCATCGACAACGCCAAATTCGAGCAAATCCTGAGGGCTCAGTCGAAGAGCACCTGCAGCATCGGGAGCATACTTACGGTCCTTCCACAGTATTGCAGCGCAACCCTCGGGGGAAATGACGGAATAGTAAGCGTTTTCAAAAATAAGCACTCGATCTGCCACGGCGATTCCGAGAGCCCCGCCCGAGCCCCCTTCACCAATCACAATCGCCACGACCGGCACCTGCAGTGCTGCCATTTCTTTAATATTTACCGCGATAGCTTCCGCCACATGTCGTTCTTCAGCCCCGACTCCGGGAAAAGCCCCCGGAGTATCAATCAAGGACACCACTGGCATGGAAAATTTTTCGGCCATCTTCATCAGACGCAAAGCTTTGCGATATCCCTCCGGATTTGGGCAACCGAAATTACGCTTTAAATTCTCCTCGGTATCTCGACCCTTCTGTTGGCCGACCACCATGATGCTACGGCCGTCGAATTTGGCTGGCCCGCCCACCATTGCAGAGTCCTCACCGAAAGTACGATCACCGTGCAATTCTTCGAAGTCATCGAATACTCTCTCTACAAAATCCAAAGTATAGGGGCGATTAGGATGCCTCGAGATTTGAATTTTCTGCCACGGTGTTAGATTCGAATAAATTTCTCGCTTCGCCGAGTCTATCTCAGCCTCGATAACCTTGGCCGCGGTGGAAACACGACCTGGATCCACCTCTGATTTCCGAGAGGATTCAAGCAGTTCCTCCAACTGACATTCCAAATTACGGAGAGGTTTCTCGAAATCGAGCGTATGCACTTTTTTTTCCATGAATATGAAAAGCTTCTAAAGGGAGGATTGCGGGACGTCAACAGGTCGGCAGAATCGTTTGATGCCAAGATTTCCACTCAATGGAAAGAAGAATTACAGGTTTGCTGGACTCTAGGACATTCTGAAACTCACGAGTTTCAATCCTTGAGCTCTTCTTTCCATCCAAGAATGCGAGCTTCAGCAGTTGCCTTCTCGGCACCCTCCTTGTCCCCTTTAGCTACTAGGATCCGAGAAAGGCTCACCTTGGCAGTCAAATCTTCAGGGGCTATCACCAAAGCTTTTTCACAAGCAGCATGAGCCCCCGTCAAATCCTGCCTCGCCAAACGAACTTCAGCCAAAGCTCTCCAAGCATCAAGACAGTCGGAGTCCAACTTCACGGCTTTCATCAATTTATCCTCGGCAATCTCTTCATCACCCAAAGAAAAGTCTAGGATCGCCTCTTCCACCATATCGATCGGGTTCACATTTTCCATCATGGATAGGATTTCAGTGCTCGCACCATAGGAGCAAGAATAAAAGTAAATCACTATACGCCAACCTTCTTTGAGGGCGTAATTGTCTTGTCCCGACGACAGGTGGGGTTCATGTTGAACTTTCATCTTCATCCCTCGCCACACCACTCCAACCGATGCTATTCGACGAACCTGAATTTCAAGCCCTTCTCCTCCTGCACGGTAGAGACCGCAGAAAAATCGGGACCGAGCAGGAGCTTAGGGATTTGCCAAAAGTCCGCGAGATGGTAAAAAATAAAATTGAGATCGAAAAGGAAACCATAGCATCCGCTCAAATTGAACTCCGCGAATTCGAAACCAAGGCAAATACCTTTGCGAACCTAATCGCATCTATCGAAACCAAGATTTCGCAGCAAAAAACCAAGCAACTGAAGGTTAAGCGACAAGAAGAATACCAAGCCCTCGAAAATGAAATCAAAGGGCTTCAAGAGCAAATGAACGCCGACGAGGACGAGCAACTGGAAACCCTCATGAAGGAGGATGACGCACGTGCTACGTTGTTGATCGCCGAGGGCAAACACACCGACCGAGTTCACTCTTTAGAAACGGAACTGGAGGAACTCAATGATCGAGAAAAAGTTCTTCAAGAAGAAATCATTGAGCTCGAAAAGCAGATTAAGACGTCTGGTGAAGAAATGGAGCCCTCGTTCCTTCGTGAGTACGAACGCGTGAAAAAGGTGGTTCGGCGTCCTCCCTACGTCGTTCCCGTAGAGGATCAAAAATGCACGGGTTGCAACCTCCGGGTATCGAACGACATCGTCTCTTCCATTCTAGTAGAAGAAAAACTCACCATTTGCGACCAATGTGGTCGCATCGTCTACATCGCAAGATGAATTACATTTTCCGGGAAGCGGTCATTCGCTCCGGGGTCTTCGGACTCCGGAGAGGAAAGTCCGGACATCACAGGGTAGGATTCCTCGCGAAAGCGGGGGGAACTCGTCTCAAAGCGAGATCACGGCTAGTGCCACAGAAAACATACCGCCTCCGAAAGGAGGCAAGGGTGAAAAGGTGGGGTAAGAGCCCACCGCCGCAAGGGCAACCGAGCGGGCAAGGTAAACCCAATCCGATGCAAGACGAAATAGGGAACTGGGCGACCCGTCCATCAGTTCCGGGTACGTCGCACTCCGCTTCGGCGGGGACCGAGGTTTCCTCGGTAGATGAATGAATGACTGCAGCGATTTTCGTTCGAAAAGCCGCCGCAACAGAATCCGGCTTACAGCTTCCCGGAATCCATTTGTAAGTCAGCTTTACCGTTGACTAAGAAGGAACAATAGCCAATTTTATCTCCGCTTATGGCAAATACTAAGTCAGCATTAAAGAACGCCCGCAAAAACACCACTCGTTACGAGCGCAACCGTGCGGTAAAAAGCAAGCTCAAGACTTTGGAAAAAAAGTTTCAATCATCCTTGGAATCCAAAGATGGCGATCAGGCTCGAGAAAGTGCCAGGATGTTTATTTCCGCCTTGGACAAAGCGGCCAAGACCTCGTTGGTGCATCGCAACAAGGTGGCTCGCAAGAAAGCCTCGTTGACCAAGGCAATTGGCGGTATGAAATCGAGCAAAGAAACCCCAAAGCCTGCCGCCAAAGAAGAATCATCAGAGGAAAGCGAATAAGCTTTCTGGCTATTTCAGGTTCCAGCTAATAACCGAGCACGCCAAAACCGTGCGACTGCATTATTTTCCCGCCCAAGGCGGGATGTAAGACCGGCATTCGAAAGAAGTCCATTCCTCGGGAAAGTCATTCCGCATGGGATGCAACAGAGATGCGTGAACTTGCTAGATATGGCGCGAATCAGATTCGTCCTTCTCGGAATATCCGCTGTCTTGACGCTGATGATTGACTTTGTTCTTTTTCAAGTACGCATCATAGACATCGTCAGCCGACATGCCCAAGACCTGAGCAAGTGAAATGAGGAAATGGAATAAGTCGACGACTTCCACTCGAGCATTCTGCTTGTCGAACTTTTGATACTTTGCCCACCACTTCCATGGCACCGAGTCAGTAAGTTCGGCTAGCTCCTGCTGCATCGCTCGTACGTAATTCAGGATCCATTTACGTTGTTCTTCCTCATCCAATCCTTGAGTAACAACACCAATACGGCTATTCAGTTCATCCTGAAGCGAGAAAATTTCTTCCAGTTTATCCATGATCGATGAAACGTAGAGGCAGATGGGTTCTTGGCAAGCGGTTTTTGCAACTAGATTAGATCTTGGAATGGAAGAGAGCTTCAAGCAAAGCCAACTAAAAAGCTAAAGATCCCGAACATGAGATAGAAGTTAAGCGAGGAAGCCGATTTTGATTGTGCCTTTCCGTTGCTCGGGCTAAATAATCTAGACCCATGGAAAATACAAACGAAGGTTCTAAAGACACCATCGAACAAGAAACTGCCACCACCAACGAAAACAAAATGACCGAGAATTCTCAAGAATCAGGCATCGTTGAAAACGATGCCGAGCAAGCCGTGACAGACAAAGCTGCGTCGGTAACCAAATCCCGTATCCGCTCACGTTGGTATCGCGCCAATGAGCGACCACTTGAAAGCCAGTCCACCCCCGTGGCCGACCCAACAGGGGAAATCACGCTCACCAAGGGCGTTGTACTAAAAGACGATCTGTCCAACGCCACACCCCCTAAAGGCGGTGCTGGAAGAGAAGACCGAGGGAGCGAGGGCGATAGGCCAAGAGGCCGTGATGGAGACCGTCGTGGTGGACGCGATGGAGACCGTCGTGGTGGACGCGATGGAGACCGTCGCGGTGGACGAAGCGGAGACCGGAGCGGTGGACGGAGCGGAGACCGGAGCGGAGACCGTCGTGGTGGGGGACGAGAACGCGATGAGGATCGCAATCGCAGCCCCAAACGGGAGGACGGAAGTGCCAGAGAAGGCCAGAATGAGCGAAACAGACCGGGAAGAGATGAACAAGAAAAGCCCAACGGGGAGAGGGAAAGATCTCGCAGTCGATCGGGAAACAGAAACCGCAACAGTTCGGACAAAGATAGCCAAAAACGCGATGGTGCCCAACGTTCCAGCAAGCATCGCAGTGAAAGACAGCATTCCAAACCCAACGACAACACCTCTCCCACTCACAAGAAAACCGATGCGCCCACCAATAAAAAGCCGGGTGGCGTTGGTAAGTTCTTGGCGGGTCTCTTCGGAAGCAAATAGGCTAGCAACCATCAATCCGGAAGGAGACGCGATCAAATGGAAGTTTTCCGGGTTCGCGGTGGTACTCCCTTAAACGGTCGAACGACTGTCAGCGGATCTAAAAACGCCGCCCTTCCCATATTTGCAGCTACCTTGCTAAGCAAGGAGTCTTCCGTAATCGAAAACGTACCAAATTTGAGCGACATTCGCTTCATGGCAGAAATCCTTAGGCACATTGGAGCCGAGGTAGAGCAACCTGAAGCTACGACTTGGAAAATCACCCCCGCCTCCATAGACCACCGAGCACCCTACGAATTGGTCCGCAAGATGAGGGCCTCGGTTTGCCTCTTGGGCCCATTGGTAGGGAGATTACGTAAAGCCGTCATACCTCTTCCAGGAGGATGCGTAATCGGCCAGCGACCAATCGACCTTCATTTAAAAGCCCTATCAAAGCTAGGGGCGCAGGCAACTATTCAAGAGGGTAATGTTTGTATCGATGCCACTGACCTGCGAGGCGGTTCCATATTCCTTGGCGGCAGGCAAGGCAGCACGGTGACGGGCACTGCAAATGCCCTTATGGCGGCCGTTCTTGCTCCCGGAAGCACACGTATCGAAAGTGCTGCCTGCGAACCCGAAATCCTCGACCTGTGTAGGATGCTTCAAGGTATGGGCGCGCGCATAGAAGGCATCGGCTCGCATGTATTGTCAATCGAGGGAGTGGATAAGCTTTCCGGTTGCCGCCATAAAGTAATTCCCGACCGAATCGAAGCCGGCACTTACTGCATAGCAGCAGCAATTACCGATGGGGAAATACGCGTTGAAGGAGCCCGCAGTGAACACTTGGGCGCCTTCGCAGACAAAATGGATCAAGCCGGAGTGGAGCTAGATTCCGATGGGCCCGACTGCTTGGTAGCTCGACGCAAACCGGACGGTCTACGATCGCTTGAAATCATCACACTCCCCTACCCTGGCTTTCCGACCGATCTTCAAGCACAAGCATGCGCCCTTTCCTGCGTATCTCCCGGTTTGAGTATTTTGACAGAGCGCATATATCCGAATCGATTCATGCACGTACCGGAAATGCTTCGCATGGGGGCCAACATATCTATCGAAGGTTCAAGTGCCATCGTGAGAGGAGGCACCCGACTGAGCGGAGCACCGGTAATGGCCTCCGACTTGCGAGCCAGCGCTGCGCTCATTCTTGCAGGACTTGCCGCCGAAGGTGACACTTGGGTGCAGAGGATTTACCATCTGGACCGCGGTTATGATCGTTTTGACGAAAAACTGCGTCTTCTCGGAGGAAAGGTTGAGCGATTGCCCGAATCGGAATTACCGAAATCCGCTCAACAGGAAACCGTGTATTAGTTATGGATGTCCCTCCAGCAACCGGAACCGACTTCCTGAGCGAGTCCTTGGAACGAAAGGATGATGTGGATGCCGCTCTTCGACCACCGTCCTTCGAGGATTTCACCGGCCAAGCAAAAACCATCGAGCGATTGAAGGTGATAGTCGGAGCGGCTTCCGATCGTGGAGATCCGCTTAAGCACGTGCTGCTGTGCGGCCCACCGGGTTTGGGTAAAACCACGCTTGCCTACATAATCGCGAAGGAACTCAACCGTGAGATACGCATCACCTCCGGACCAGTCATCGACAAGCCGGGTGATCTCGCGGGGTTACTGACTAATCTTCAAGAAGGAGATGTTCTCTTCATCGACGAAATTCACCGTTTGCCAAAGACCGTCGAAGAATACCTCTATTCGGCAATGGAGGATTTTCGAATCGACATCATGATCGACCAAGGGCCGAATGCCCGCAGCGTTCGCTTGGAGATCCCTCGTTTCACGCTCATCGGCGCCACTACAAGAGTGGGTTTGCTGACGGCTCCTATGCGAAGTCGCTTCACTTTGCAGACACGTCTTGATTACTATGACCGGGCTGACATGACCCAGATCGTCAAACGCAGTTGCAGCCTGCTGGAGACCCCTTTCGACCAAGAAGGGGCC
The DNA here is from genome assembly GCA_014382645.1 of Verrucomicrobiota bacterium. GTDB lineage: Bacteria > Verrucomicrobiota > Verrucomicrobiia > Opitutales > Seribacteraceae. Next base: position 12,815 of record JACNJI010000296.1, read on the forward strand.
GAGGAAATTGCGGGGCGAGCCCGCGGCACCCCTAGGATCGCCAACAACCTCATTCATTTCGCTCGGGATTTTGCCGAGCAACGAGCGGAAGGAAAGATCACGAGCGAGGTGGCGGCTCAAGCACTAGAGCTTCTCGAAATCGACAACAACGGCTTGGACGAAATGGATAAGCGAATCCTGCGTTTGATGGCCAACAACTATCGTGGCGGGCCGGTTGGTCTAGGAACCGTGGCCGTAGCCGTCAACGAAGAGGAGCATACTCTAGAAGAAGTCCATGAGCCATTTTTGATTCAAGAGGGCTATATTCAACGTACATCTCAAGGCCGGGTACTCACTTCAAAAGGATGGCAAGTCATTGGCTTGCCGCCGGGTGGAGAGGCACAAGACGGTCAGCTAAATCTCATCTAAGAGGCTTGCTGAGGCGAGCCATCCTGTAAAGATGGAGGAAAGAGAGGGAAAACTCGTCGGCACCAGAAGCAATCCACTGGTCCAACTCATTGAGAGCCAGACTCCGCAACTCAGTAATTTCACTGGGTTCAAAGACATAAGGCCCGTCGTCCCGCAGGAAAAATAGTCTGCAAAATTCCCAACCCGTTTCCATGCACGGGCTAACGCTTAGAACTTGGGAGAGATTCTCGGAGCGTACTTCAAGGCCAAGCTCCTCCTCCAGTTCGCGGACAGCGGCGGGAAG
>JACNJI010000019.1 GCA_014382645.1 Verrucomicrobiota bacterium
CCAAGATTGGTATTTTGCCTAGTATGGGCACACTGTGCACGGTTTCTGCGGAATCCTTGGCGATTAGGCCGCCGATAATGAACGGCGTATCGTTGGCGATTCGGGCGTAGGTCTTGACCTCCCGAATCGAAAGCGTGGGAGCGGTGGCGAGGAGATTGCCGTCTTTATCCTTGACTTCATTGTTCTCGCCGGGGACGCGAGCGGAGACGGAAGCGTTTATCTGGATGGAAACCTCGGATCCGTCCTCGTTGATGCGCGGCCTGACGGCCAGCTCGATGCCCGCGGTGACTTCGCGAAAATCAACAGCGCTTATGAAATCCTTGGCGAACTTGGTGGTGGCAATGGGAATTTTCTCAGAGACGTTTATGTAGGCCATGCGGTTGTCGAGCGTGAGCACGCTGGGTCGAGACAGAACCTCGGCGGAGCCTTCCTTAACTAAGGCCTGCAGGCGGAAGTTGAACTCACGAAAGGCGTTCGTAACACTGAAATCGAGCTGCGGAACATTTTTTGCGGACGGCACGAGTTCCCTGATTTTCCCGATTGTCAGGGGAGCCTTGCCGAGATGACGGCTTACGAAATTACCATCGCCGGCGTTTCCGGTCAGATCCCACTGCACGCCTAGCTCCTTGAGGGCAGTGGACGAAATTTCCAGGACCATGGCCTCGATCATAATCTTGCGGGCGGGAATGTCGATCTGCTCGCGAACGACGCGAACGATGCGCCCGAACTGGGACGGTTCGGATGAATCGTAAAAGACCATGAGCTCGCTCAGAGGGTCCGTCTCGGTTCGCGGAAAAGTGCCGGACGAGGCTGGAACTATCTCGTGGAACTTTGTCTCGGGAAGGGCGACGACGACGGGTAGCTTCTTCGGGTCTACCGCGGCAGTGACCGATCCGATGGTGATTCCGTAGAGCTTGAGAAGCTGAGTGCATCGAGTGGGGTCGACATAGCTGAGACGAAGTCGCCGAGAGACCATCTCGATGGGATCGTCATCCGCCGTTTTTTGGGCAAAAGCGGTGCCGCACGTCGACAGAGCCAAAGCAATGACGGTGAAAAAGACCGAGCGGTGAATTAACGTGTTGCGATTCATCCGGTTTCCTGTGGCGTTTGGTTGTTTGTAGGGGGCGACTCGGGTTCGTTGGTCGGAAAAAGATCGGTAAAGAAGGTCTGTATGGCCTTGGTGACTCCGGCGGACTTCTTCTTGCGTGGGGCCGCCTGATGAAGCTTTGAGGCGGCCTTTTTGCTATTGTGTATGCGTTCCTCGCTGAGGGCCACATTGCGGTTGAGCATGACGAGAAAATCACCTTTTCGGCGGGCTATTTCCATGACGGGTTCCTTGGCAATCTCGAAGACTACGCAATCGGTTATCGCAGCGAGGGTGGACGAGCGACTCTTACCCGTGAGGAGCGAATCTTCCCCGAAATGACGACCCGACTCTATCTGCTCCACCTTGGCCTTGCCCTCCAACCCCGACAGGGTGACGAAAGAGGAAAGCAAACCCTCGGCAAGCAAGTACAAGGAGTTTCCTTCAGCGCCTTGGCGATAAAGCACTTCTCCGGCTTCCAGATCGTGGCGTGTCATCGAGCCAACGAGTATGCTTCGTTCGACTTCGTCCAGGTTGCGAAAAAGCTCCGATCGGTCTAAAATCAGACGACGATCTCCCCCGTCCTCCAAGTTCAACTGACGTCGTTCGGAACCTCGCGAAAGGAAAACCTCCTCCTTGGAAGTGGAGGGCGTGACGCCGGCTCGAGAGAGGTGCTCGATGATGCTCTTGTTTACGATGTGACGCGACTCGTTGGGCGAAATGTTTACGGGCAGGATGAAAAACCGCACCTCGTAGCGTTGACCGTCGAGGGTGGCCTCGTCGAGGCGCACCTCGGGTTCGGGATCCTCGAGTATGCGTTCACCATCGGTCAAGGCCCGAACGCCCGACATGAGGATGCGTATGGCTCGGTTGGGCGGGATGGAGTAATCGATCACGAAATCCAAATCGATTCGGAAGTGAGGCTTGGGCTGCATGTAATTGGTGAGTATCGTTTCTCCTAGGCGACTATTTGGAATGACCACCATGTTGTTGCTCGTGGTACGCAGACGCGTGGTGCGCCAGTTTATCTCGATAACTTGGCCCACGATGTGGGTCTCCACCCTATTTTGGTGGAGCATGACCCAGTCTCCAATGCTGAAGGCGCGTTCCACGTGCATGGCCAAGCCTATGAAAACGTCCAGTATGACGTTTCGAAGGGCGAAACCGATGACTACGCTCAAGATTCCCGAGGTGGCCCAAATGCCGGTTACGGAACGATCGAACACGGTAGCGAGCACACCCACTCCCGCAAAAAAGAAAATGATTATGCCCGTGACGTCCTTGGGCAACCTCGGCACCCGGCGACCAGTAAGGTTGGGTATCAGACCGTCCCAGAAAAAGGTGGTGATGCCCCGCTGCACCAGAAACGCTCCCGACGCCCACATGCCGATCTGCACCCCGTAGACAAAAGTGTTGCGGGCAATGATCGAGGCGTTGCCAAGGAATCGACTGACTAGCTCCTCGTGAGAAAGCAGAGCAGTCAAGAAGGCGATGAACACTAAGAGCGGAAACCACATCCTCCCCAAGGATCTTGATCCGAAGAACAACCGCTTCTTAGGTTCCGAAGTTGCGGCGCTCATGATGAATCTCCACCTTTCCCATTCTCCTTGGCTCCGAAGGCAGCCGGTTCGTAATCCTTCA
>JACNJI010000302.1 GCA_014382645.1 Verrucomicrobiota bacterium
TTTTTCCCTTGTAGTCTCCGATGGTGGATTTCTTTCCATCGATGGTAGTGATCTTTACGTCGTGCAAGCCAACTGATGGCTTGGAAAGCTTCTTTGCCCCGAAAGCAAAACCACCGGCGAATATTAATGTTAGAGTAAGAATTAAGTTTTTTTGCATGTTCGTATAATGGATTTAGGATTTAATAATGAACCCAAAGCCTCGAATTCCGCAAGAAGCAAGATTGAATGCAGTCAATTATGAATATCCAAGGCTTTTCTATCGACAAGCTGTTTTCGATTGCTGATCTTCTAGATTCAAGTTTGTATAAGTTTCTCCTAAGCTTGATGTTCGGCAGGCTGTCTTGTACCTTTAAACCTATACCTGAGAAGATTCCACTTTCGCACATGAGCTCATGAGCGAGAACGTACAAAAGGATAATCCTGTGGCGCCGGAAGGCGTGCATCGATTTGAGACCGAAGAGTCCGGCGTGGATCCTTCTCTTGTGTCCCGCCTTTCGGATGCCATCGAAAGCAAGACCGAAGACGATGTTCGGGCCTGCGTTTCCGATGTTCACCATGCCGACCTCGCCGACTTGATTGGCCTTTTGCCGCGATCTCAGCGACACCGTTTGCTGAGAATCCTTCGTGTGGATCTCGATCCCGACTTACTTTTGGAGTTGGACGATTCCATTCGGCTCGAGTTGGCCGACGTTTTGTCTCCCAAGGAAATGGCGGATGCCATTGCGGAAATGGAGTCCGACGAGGCCGTACAGGTGTTGGAGAATCTCCAAAAGGATGAGCTCTCCGACGTCTTGCGCGAGGTTTCCGCAGAGGATCGCGAGGAAATCGAATTGGGGCTCCACTACCCCGAGTACACTGCTGGCCGCCGAATGCAGATGGAGGTCGTCACCGTGGCGACCGATTGGTCGGTTGGTCAGACCATCGACTATCTTCGCACCGAGGCCGATTTGCCCGACGAGTTTTTCGACATTTTCGTGGTAGACGACGCCCGTCGACCAGTGGGAGTCATTTCCCTGTCTCGCATTTTGCGTTCCCCCAGGTCAACGGCCATGAGTGAAATTGTGGACGAGACGCAAGTCATCGTTCCTGCCGATATGGAACAGGAGGAAGTCGCTTTACAGTTCGAAAAATACGATCTCACCACTGCTGGGGTGGTGGATGATGACGGAAAACTTCTCGGTATGATTACGGTGGACGACGTCATGGAGGTTGCTCGCGAGGAGTTTGAGGAGGACGTATTGCACTTGGGTGGGGTGGGGGAGGAAGCTATCAGCAACTCGGTCTGGACCGCGACCCGCAAGCGTTTCGCATGGTTGTTGGTGAACCTCGCGACGGCGATTTCGGCATCTTTGGTAATCTATCTGTTCAAAGGAACACTCGAGCACATGGTGGCGCTTGCCGTACTTATGCCGATTGTGGCCTCTATGGGAGGAAATGCGGGTACGCAAACGCTCACCATTACCGTTCGAGCTCTCGCGACCAAAGAGCTCACGTCCTTCAATTCCCTGCGGGTCGTCCGCAAGGAATTGGTGGTTGGTACCCTCAATGGCTGTCTTTTCGCCCTGCTGGCGGGATTTGGTGCGACATATTGGTTCGACGACCTTGTTCTCGGTGGAGTGATCGGGGCCGCCATGGTGATCAACATGATGGTGGCGGGGGTGTCGGGAGCTATGCTGCCGATCTTTTTCGAGCGGGTCGGCATAGATCCTGCCGTGGCCTCCGGAGTTTTCGTTACCACAGTTACCGACGTCGTGGGCTTCTTCGCTTTTTTGGGCTTGGCCACCCTCGTCTTCCTGTAGGTCCAACCCGACACGTAATGGCACGCGTTCTCGTTACCGGATCCAGAGGTTGCATAGGCTCAACCGCCGTCGATTGGCTTCTCGAGGAAGGAGCGGAAGAAGTAATCGGTTTCAACCGAAGCAAACCTTCCTTTCACGAAGCTCAGGAATCGCGCCTGTCTTTCGTTACGGGAGACATCTCCGACTTTTCTCGACTGCGTGAGGTTGTCCGCGAACTTCAACCCAGTCACGTCCTGCACCTTGCCGCCCTTCAAACTCCCGACTGTCGCGACTACCCGATGCGCGGACTGGAAGTGAACCTTGTCGGGACAGCCAATCTTTTTCGAGCTTGTTCCGAAGAATTGAAAAAACCTCTCGAGCGCTTTGTTTTTGCCAGTTCCGGAGCAGTATACGGTCCCCGTTCACTCTACGGACCCAAAGGCGTTTGCCCCGAGGATCCCTACCAACCCTTCAACCTCTACGGATATTGGAAAATTGCGGGCGAGGGAATGGCTCAGGCATTCCAGCAGGCAACGGGCGCACCGACTGTATCGCTCCGCCTCGCCACGACCTATGGACCCGGTCGCGATCGGGGTTTCACTGCGGCGGGCACTCATGCTCTCAAGGCAGTCGCCCTTGCCCTACCTTTCGAGATTCCGTACAAGGGGCACGAGCATTACCACTTTTCACCCGATGTTGGGGCTGGCTTCGGGTGCGCCGTTCTTCATCCATTTTCCGGCTATGGAGCCTTTAATCTTCGTGGGCAAAGCCAACGAATCGAAGACTTCTTGGAACTACTTCGTCAGACTGCAGACAACCGTAGCTTGTCCGAGCGATTCAAGGTGTCGATTTCTCCCGATGCCGAGGAGACTCCATTCGTATTCGATCTAAACGACGACTCGGCCGTTTCAGCGTTTCCTCTCATGCCCCTTACGAATCTCCGACAAGGAATTTCGGATTCCCTCGATTTCTTTCTCGGTGCTGCCGAGAGAGGGGAAATCTCGGGAGCTGACTTGGCCTAATTCAAGTTTTTTCAAAAAGAGGCAGCTGTGATTTGAAGTTATTGCGCATTTGGTGTAAGTATTAATGGAACTTAATTAAAGCTACGTATACCAACTAAATCACCTTCGTCTTCACCCTCAGCGTTTCCACTACGGGCGTCTGGTTTCTGATCCAAGCCTAAGGGCGGGTCGAGGGATCAGGATGCTTCTTCGTTCGCAGGAAGTTCTTGCTCGTTCTCTTCTTCCGTCATTGATGGAATTGCCGAGAGATTTCCCTTGGGTTTAACGGGTTCCGGCTTCTCTTCATCCGCCTCCACTTCTTCTCTAATCTTTTCGACCAAATCGAGTGCGTCGTTGCGACGTCTCAGTGAACGTTCTTGAAATTTGGCGATCTGGACAAGGGAATCGGCTCCGTCAAAAATTGCGTTTGCCAAGTGGTTCAACAGCAAGGCCGGAACCACACCGCCCAAGGCTCCTATTAGAATAAGGGAAAGCAGGACTTCATCTCCATTCACGGCAGGCACCAAGCAAGGTAGACCTGCACAAGCCACGACCGTCAGGACGGAGGTGACTAGACTGAAAGCCCTTCCGGTAGCATAGCCCGTGTTGCGACGAATCGCTTCGAGGACCTCGCGGGATTTCTTGTTTTTTCCCATAAAGCTTATTTTCTTCGCCTTTCCTTTCACAGGCAAGCGGAAAGGTGGGGCTAGTAGTTGAGTTTTTCTTGGTGCTAAACGCCTGTTTTTGCCCCGAACTTCAACTCTCCATTGATTGGAGATTAGTCAAAATGGTCGGGACGATTGAATTTGAACCGGCGACCTCTGCGTCCAGATTGCCGGACTGGTTATAATATAGATCCAACCTCGTGTCATCATTCCTCCATCCAATACCAGCGGTAGTTCAGGTCAAGCGGGGTTTCGGAAGTATCGGGACGCCTTCGAGCTGCTGCTTTTGCTGGCATACTTCCAGACTATTCGTGAATGTACCGATAAATAAGGTGTAAGATATTACCACGCAAGGGTTTGTGGATAAGTGGCGTTGAGTGGCGATAGCAAAAGTTAATTACTTGAAAATCTCTAAGATTTTCTTGCATTGGATAAGCGGATGCCTCTTTATCGAGAGTGCAAAAAGACAATGGCTAAGAAGAATAATCCCCCCGTCGAGTTTGCGAGCGGAACACCTCCGGATGAAGCTCCAAAGACATGCCCTGTGCGTCAAGCTGGACAGGCCTCTAGAAAAATCGCAGAGGACGAGTTCTCCGAATGAGTGCGAAAAAAAAGAAAGTCACTGAAGTTGACCCAACAGAACTAAACCTTGTGCCGCATGAAGAGGGCTTGACCCTTAACTGCTTTGGCGAACCGCTAAGGTTTAGCAACGGTGACATTGCCGTGCATAAAGTAAATACCTTTTGGGGTCATGTGATTGATGAATTCAGCAATTTCGGGGTTATAGTTGTCGACGAGGATAATTGCTACGCTGGGCCCAAAATAATATGTGGTTTTAACTTTCTAGAAATTCAAAGATGCGAAATTGAAACAGGAAAGTCTGCATTTATTCAGAATTTTAGAGACTGTATAGCAGTTGACAATATAATTAGGAGGTGCGCTGGCCCCGAGCTAATTGACCAAATGAGAAGATGGAGGCCAGTTTTAGACTGGCTGGAAAAGCATGAAGTTTCCCTTCCCAATCATCCACAAACTGTAATAGAAAGTACTGAAGAGAAGGATGTGTTTACAACTCCCGAGGACATTAGATTCGTTGACTTTATAAGTGACCAATTTACCCAACTTTCAAATTCTCAAAAAGCAGTCGTTTATTATTTTTTTCATACTCACGCCGCAGTTGTTTTTCCAATAGTTCTCAGCCAATTTCTTTGCACCCCGAGTGAATATGCGAATGGGGTGATGGCTTCTGAGGTTCTTTTGACAACACTCGGATTAGGCTTGGAACCAGACGAACACGCTGAAATTAGTAGGAATTATCGTGACGATGCCCAAATTGCGGATAAGTATATAAGAGCTTACCATAACCTCGGTCCCGACGTTGCCAGTGCTGCTCAACACACCCAAGTGAATTTTGATGAACTTGACCGCGAAAAGTCTAAGATTCTTAAGGAATTAGTTGAGTTAACCAAGGTAACACAGACTTCGCCTCCCAAAGGTGAAAACTCCGAACTGGACGAATTGATAGAGGGCTTCAAGGAACAACTCGGCGGTCGTCCAACATGCACCCAAGACGATATTGCAAGGGTCAAGACCTTCGGTAGTAGGCGTACGAAAAAGGAAATCGTTAGGGACGAAAATGGCGATCCTGTTTACGCCAATGAGGAGGCCAAAAAGGCCAAAAAGCCCTTGATGAAGGACAAAAAGGATAAGGACGGTAACTTGATGCATACGCTAAGTAACGGGCAAGCTGGCAAATGGGCGGCGGGTTTTGACATTAAAGGCAACGGTCGCCCAGCAAAGTACCCCACGGTCAAGGTGGCCGAAGCCTTGAAGAAGGAACACTTGAGCAAACCCTAGACACGCCCCGCTTGTGCCGGAGTTTACCGATCGGCCGTCTTCAACTCCGACGAGGGTCTCAACTCGTCTCGGCATTTACGACCCCCAAATCGGTCATTGGCTGATAGGATTGATTGTCTGATAAGCCTTCCCGAACTCAAAGGCTCAAAAGGTGCTTGGGCATTAAGAAGTAATAGGATATAAGAATTTTAGACCAACGAGTCCTTACTCAAAGGGTTAAGCCAATCCGAGGTCTAAGCCCTGCAGGTTTTCCTGTAGGGCTTTTTTGTGCCATCATCGCTAGGCATCATAGGCTCATGCAATAGCCCTCTTGACCTGTTCCTTATTGTACCCTCAAGCGTATTGATCCAGTGCCATCTTATTAAACTCATCATCCACCCCCCTCAGTCTGTAAACGTATGATCGATTAGCTGTTTTGGTCCTCAACGAGGGTAAGAACCTCGTCTCGACATTTAGAACGCCCAACTGGTCATTGGCTGATAGAATTGGATCACTCCACCCCCTCGTATCTCTCGGACATACATCCCGCCATCAGCAGGGCGACGAAGTAACTTCTTCATCCTTCCATCGGATACCAGCGGGTTTTCAGGTCAAGCCTAGTGATCAGGGAGAAGTCTCGCGACGCCTGCGCGTTGCTTTAGTCAGAACTTGATTTTGCAGTTCGGCAGGGCCTTCTTGAGCATGGTTTGTTGAGTGCCGGTAATTTTATTTCCGTTGAGGTGCAATTCGGTCAGTTTGTTAAGACCTGCAATCGGCGTGACGTCGGTGACTTGGTTGTCGCTGATCCACAATGTCTCCAGTTTGGTTAAGCTCTTCAAGGGGATGAGGTCCGTGACTCGGTTGTTGCTGAGAGTCAGCGTGGTCAGTTCGGTCAGATTTGCCAATGGAGCGATATCCGTGATTTGATTTTTCGGGAGGTAGAGTTTGGTGAGTCGGTTCAACCCCGCCAGCGGTTTTACATCGGTGATTTGGTTGCCGAGCAGTACAAGTTTTGTCAGGCTTTTCAGATTCGCCAGTGGGCGAAGGTCCGTGATTTGGTTTTTTGGGAGGTAGAGCTTGGTTAGCTTGTTCAATCTCGCCAGTGGCGTGAGGTCTGTGACTCGGTTGCCGACAAGCACCAGTTTGGTTAAGTTTTTCAATCCGGCCAGTGGGGTGACGTCGGTGATTTGGTTGCCCCAAAGGTCTAGTTCTTCCAGATTTGTTAGTTTTGCCAGTGGAGAGATGTCTGTGATCCTGTTGTTCCATAGGTCGAGTTCCTCCAACTTGGTTAGTTCCGCCAGTGGAGAGATATCGCTAATTCCGTTGCTTACGAAGCGTGCGTAGGTAGCCCCTATTTCCTCGGCCCTGTGAATCTGGGCCAAAACGGCAGATCCCCCTCGGGCTTTGAGCTCGGCCACACCTCCGTCTCGTCCCTTTGCTTCCTCGGCGAGTGACTTTGCCTTTTCGTCCTGCATTTTTGCTTCCTCCTCGGCAATGTAACGGGCTTCCATCCCGGCCAGCGCCTTTCCCTCCGCCTCTTTGAGCCTTTTCGCATCCACTTCGTCCCGGCTCTTCTCCTCAACTGCAGTAAGTCTCATAGCCTCCTCTGCTCTCCTCTTTTCAGCTGTAATGAAAATGGGGTTCGGATGGCCGCATCCCGGGCATTCGTGGGCTTGCTTGGAGATGCCATTCCCGCAAGCCTCGCACTTCCCGATCAGCGATTGTTCGGATGCCCGTCCTTCGCTGGTTTTGCCTGAATCGTCATTCACCAGATCGCAGGCCGAGAATAATAATGCGGGTATTGCGATGACTGTATGAAGTAGCTTCATTGCCTCAACTATAAGTCGGTTGTGGTTTCCATCAAACTCTTGCTCCTCTCGATAAAGAGATTAGATGAGGGCTGTTTCGGGACGCCTTTCAACTTATTTATATTCAGAAGGAGATTTTACAGTTCGGAAGGGCTCTCCTGAGCATGGCCTTCTGGGCTTCGGTAGTTGTGTTCCCTTCGATACTCAATTCACGAAGGTTGGTCATACCCGCAAGGGGCGTGACGGCAATAACTCGGTTTTGACCGAGGTTCAGTTCTTCCAACTTGGTCAGCCCCGTCAGGGGGGTGACGTCGGTGATTCGATTCTTACTGAGGAACAGCCTCTTCAAGTTCGTCAAACCCGCCAACGGCGTGAGATCCTTGATTTGATTTCCGTAGAGCTGTAGCTCGGCCAGGTTGGTCAATCCAGCCAGAGGCGTGAGGTCTGTGATCTCGTTATCATAAAGGCTTAGGAGCGTAAGTTGGGGCAACTCCGCAAGTGATGTTAGGTCGCGGATTTGGTTGCCGTAGAGGTATAGTTTGGTTTCACCGTCCTCCTTCGCTTGACGAATCTTGGATAGCGTATCCTGACCGCCTTTAGCCATTACTGCATCTTCCTCTGCCAGTTGCATGGCATTCTTTTGAGCCTCAAGAAAATCGGGGTTTGGATGACCGCAACGCGGACAGCCTTTGGCTTGCTTGGAGATGCCATTCCCGCAAGCCTCGCACTTCGTCATGAGAGATTGGTCGCCCGACTCTTCTTCCCTCCCTACCTCCAGGCGATCTCCGCTTCCGCACCCAGAAAACAACGATAATGCGACTAGGATTCCCAGATATAATAACTTCATTCCCTCAACCTAGAAAGCGGAAGGGATTAGAGTCAAGGTAGTGGGTGCTGCGGCTAGAAGTTTGTAGTGCTTTGGCAAGCGTCGAATCAATTGGAACCAGTCGAGAGGCAGACGGCTTCCTTGGTGCTTCTTGCGAAGACTCGACCGTCGCTCAAGACGGGAGTACTCCAGCACTTTCCTGTGATTACTTTGCGACGGGCCAATTCCTCGTAGCCTTTCGGCGATGCTGAGACCACGGCGAGTTCGCCGTTGTCGGCCAGAGCAAGCAGCTTGTCTCCTGCGAGGATGACGTTGCCGGGCCCGTAACCGTCTTCAGACCACTTCACTTCACCGGTCTTCATTTCCACGCATTGAAGGGGGCCCTTGCCGTACTGCTTGAAGCCGAACATCCCGTACAAGTGGCCGTCGTGGTAGACGGGTGTGCTCCAGTGATTGATCAACTTGTTTGATTTGCGCCAGATCTCGGTCGAGGCGAAGGAGGAACCTTTCTTGGCGATTTTATAGAGTCCGGCTCCCACTCCATAACCGGCGGAGCAGTATACGAGATCGCCGGCAACGATTGGCGAGGCGGCCGTGGATACGGCAAATCGGAACTTTTGTCGCCACAGTTCCTTGCCCGTGGATGCGTCGACGGAGACGATTCCCGAGACGCAAAAGAAGAGGACTTGGCGTACGCCGTGAATAGTGGCGGCTATAGGCGTGGCGTGGGGTATTGTTTCGTCGCCCCCCTTCCAGACGCCCTTTCCGGGTTCACGATCAAAAGCTAGAAAGGGTTGTCCCGCGCCCCCCCCGGAGACGATTACCGTTGTTCCTTCCAGCAAGGGGCCGGATGCGTTGTCCCACTTGATGGGAGTTCCCGAGTGTTCCTTTATGACGGATACCTTCCAGATTTCCTTACCGTTCGATGCATCGAAGCAATAAAGGTTCATGTCGGCATCGTAGACCCAAGCCTTGCCGTCTGCGGCGGATGGGGTGGAGCGTGGACCATCGCCGCCCTTGTTGTCCGAAGCTCCGGAGTCTCCTCCTCCTCGACCGAAATCGAGGCGATCCAATTTCGCCGCCCAGACTTCCTTCCCCGTCTTGACGTCGAGGGCTAGGCAGAATTCTTGCTTCAGGCCATCCTCGTCCGTCCTCCCGACAAGAGTGAACGCTCGCCCGCCGGAAACACTGAAAGAGCTGAAGCCAAGTGGCGTGTCCGCCTTCCATGCTTGGGAGGCTGGCTTATTGAGCCACGCGGCGGAGGCCAGTGTTTCCTGTGCTTTGTTGTCGGAATTGGCTCCGTGGTATTGGTTCCACTCGGCGGCTCCCAAACCATTTGCTCCGAAGAGAGCCAGCGTTAATAGTAGATGATTTGCTTTAAACTGCGATTGCATGAGGCTGATTTGTTGATAGTCAGTATTCTTTATCTATTTTCTCGCTGATTTTTCAAACCTATTTGACCACCCTTTCGTAGATGACTGAAAAGACCTTTGACTATAACTGTTGGCCTGAGTCTATTCGGGTCGTTGACTCCCACACGGGCGGAGAGCCCACTCGTGTTGTTGTTTCCGGTGGTCCCGACCTCGGCTCGGGCAGTCTGGCGGACCGTCGCGAACGATTACGCGACGAATTTGATGACTTTAGGGCAGCCGTCGTACTTGAACCGCGCGGAACAGACGTCTTGGTGGGCGGTTTATTGGTGGAACCTTCCGAACTCGATTGCGTTGCAGGTATTATATTCTTCAACAACGTCGGAGTTCTAAACATGTGTGGTCACGGTACGATTGGTTTGGCCGCAACTTTGGCCCATCTCGGTCGCGTTGACAAGGGAGTGCATCGTTTGGATACGCCCGTAGGTTCGGTGGGGATCGAATTACATGACAACAACGAGGTAAGCGTCGAGAACGTGCCGAGCTATCGATTCGCACGAAACGTGACCATCGAAGTGGAGGGGCATGGTCCTTTGTCGGGCGACGTGGCGTGGGGTGGCAATTGGTTTTTTCTCGTGGAGGATCACGGTCAAGTGATTCAAGCGGGAAACGTCGAACAACTGTCCGTTTTTACGCGCCGTATTCGAGCGGCCCTGGATCGTGAAGGTGTGACTGGAGAAGGTGGGGGCGAAATCGACCACATCGAGCTTTTTGCCCCAACCGACAACCCTGCCGCCGATTCTCGTAATTTCGTGCTTTGCCCGGGAGGAGCATACGACAGATCGCCCTGTGGCACGGGTACAAGCGCCAAGCTGGCTTGCCTTATCGCGGATGGTAAACTTTCTCCCGGGGAAACTTGGCGGCAGGAAAGCGTGATCGGCAGCATCTTCGAGGCGACGGGAAAACTGGATGGAGACAAAGTCATCCCGACGATTCGCGGTTCCGCTTATGTAACCGGCGAGGGAACTCTATTCTTTGATTCCAAAGACCCCTTTCGCATCGGTATCTCGACATGAACGATTCGGCTAAGCCCGTCCTTGTTGTGGGCGGCGGTGTTATTGGCGCTGCATGCGCCCACTACCTTGCGGAGGCCGGCTTGAAGGTCGTTGTCATCGACCGTGAACTTTTCGGGGAGGGCTGTTCCTTGCACAATTGCGGTTACGTCTGCCCTAGTCACATATTGCCTCTTACCGAACCGGGAGCCGTTGGAGCCACCCTTCGTGGGATGCTCAAACCGAACTCGCCTTTTTCCGTCAAACTTCGGGCGGACCTGCGTTTGGCTCATTGGTTTTTTCGTTTCGCTCTTCGTTGCAACGAGACGGACATGTTGGTCGGAGCCAAAGCTATTCACCCTCTCCTCAAGTCCTCCATGTCCTTGTACCGGGAGCTGATGACCAATGAGGGGTTTGACTGTGATTGGCAGGAGAAAGGGCTGCTCTACGTTTACGAGTCCAAAGAAAAATTCGAGAGCTACAGCAAGGTCAATGAACTCCTGACTCGGAAATTCGAAGAACCCGCAGTTCGCTTGGAAGGTGACGCTCTTTACGATCTTGAACCTGCTCTAAAACCCGGTCTTGCCGGAGGGTGGCATTACGAGGGCGACGCCCACCTGCGTTCCGACATGCTCATGACTTCATGGAAGGCGTCGTTGCTGAGCAAGGGGGTCGAAATTATGGAGAATTGTTCGCTCAATGGCTTGCGGGACATGGAAGATGCAGGCATCGTGGCGGAAACCGATTCCGGAGAGATAGAGGCAAGTCACGTCGTGATGGCGACAGGCGCTCTTTCCCCCAAGCTGGCCAAGGTCATTGGTTGGAGAGCTCCTATACAGCCGGGGAAGGGTTACTCGCTCACCATGCCCCGACCGAAAACTTGTCCGGAGATTCCTCTCGTCTTTCCCGAAACCCGCGTCGCGGTTACACCTTTTTCGTCAGGATATCGGCTCGGCTCCACCATGGAGTTTAGTGGCTACGACGAAACCCTTAACCCAAAGCGGGTCGATTTGCTACGAAAGGGAGCCGAACGCTTTTTGCTAGAACCTTATTGCGAGCCAATCGAGACCACTTGGTATGGTTGGCGACCGATGACTTACGACAGCGTCCCCATAATCGGTGCCTGCCCGGGACGCCCCAAGGTAACGATTGCGACAGGGCACAATATGCTGGGGCTCAGCATGGCCCCTGCCACGGGTAAATTGGTCGCCGAGTTGGTGACGGGAGAAACTCCGCACCTGACTCCGGAGCCTTATTCGCCGGACAGGTTTTAAGAAGTTAACAGCAGGTAGGCCACCGCAAGAACCAACTGAATGACGGCGTAGGGTAGGGCGATTTTCACGAAGCCCGCAAAAGACAATTTCAGTTCGTACTTGTGGATGATCGTGACCGCCACGAGAGTTGAGGCCGAGCCGATCGGCGTAATGTTTCCGCCTAGGTTGGCGCCGAAGATCACTGCCCACCAGTAGGGGCTGTCGGGATTTGCCGCTAGTTCGGGAATTCCTGCTAGAATTTTTGCGAGCATGGCTGCAAGGGGAATGTTGTCGGTTACGGAACTGGCGACTGCCGAGGCCACCAAAAGCGATGCGGGGCCGGCGGAATCACCAAGCCCGAGGATCGGCTTTAGCCACTCTCCAATCAGGCCCAGCACCTGTGCGTGTTCCATGACGTTGATGACCGCGAAAAGACAGACGAAGAAAAACAGGAGATCCCAGTCGATTGTCTTGTAGAATCGATCGGCGACTGATTTGTAGCGAATGAGCATGAGTCCGGCGAAAGCCAGAGCCACGAAACCCAAGCCCAACTCGTTGATAACCGGCAATTGCGAGGTCATCGCCACGGTACCGATGAAGACAAAGGTCATGAGGGCCCCGAAACGGAAAAATCCCGGAGACTCAATCCCCTCGTTTTCATCGAAGCCTGCCACAAGAGCTTTGGCGGAGGCTCGTTCCTCATCGCTTTTGAGTGAGCTGATCTTGAAGAGTTTTGCTCCCATCCAAAGGGTCACGATAGTTGAGACGATGACGTAGGGGGCCGCCTTCATGAAAAAGTCTACGAACTCTATGCCTGCTGTTTTGCCGACGATGATGTTGGGCACGGAGGAAATCAGCGTGAGCAACCCCCCGACGTTGGTCAGCAATCCTTCGATCAGCAAGAAACCGAGCAACTTCTCTGATCGGTTTAGCTTTTTCAGGGAAACACCCGACAGGGAACCGACGATTATCATAGCCGTGACGTTGTTCAACACGGCCGAAAAAATTACGGTCATCACCCCGTAGAGCACGAGCAAGCGAAGAGGATCGCCGCCCGACAACTTGGTCAGTTTCACCGCCACCCAGGTGAAGAGTCCCGATTTGCTGGTAATATCTACGAAGAGCGAGGATCCGAGAATGATGGCGATCACTTCCCAATCCACTCCTGGGACGTATATGGGAAGAGAGACTGGATGGCCTCCTATGACCAAACTGCCGACGTCTGCAAACGGAAGAAGGTGAAACCAAGTGCCAATAAAGAGAGCCAGAATGCTGAACACTCCGACGATGACCGATTTCTTTGCGTGAATTTTTTCTTCTAAGGCGAGACATAGGATCATGCCTACGAGCAAAGCTAGAAAAAGGTAGGTCACGCCGGGGTCGACGGCATGCCCGGAGGCAGACGCTAGAATCGGAGGGGAAATGCTCACAGCAACAGAATGGGAACGGATCTAAGCTCGACTGCTAGAGGGTGCGCCATCCCGTGCATCGCCATTTGATCTTCTTCCTTTGCGTGCATCACGAGTAGGTCGACATGGTCTTCCTCGATTAGGCGCCGGTAGTCCTCGAGTCGTCGGCCTACCTTGGCCGTGCCTTCCACGTCGATCTCGAGATTGGCTTCAGCCAAACCGGTTCGAGCGGCTTCGGCAAAGTCTTTTGCATCCTTCAGTAGGCGTGTGAGAATGTTTTCCTTCGCGACTTCGGTGTCGATTTCGGGAATCTTCCCGATGGCTTCGAGATAGCGATTGAGAGTCGATTCATCCTCGATGTGGCTAAGCAGAAGCTTTCCTCCTTTGGGGGTGAACGCGGCGGCATACTGAACGAGGCTACCTTCTCCGCAAAGATGGCCTGATACCGCAG
>JACNJI010000039.1 GCA_014382645.1 Verrucomicrobiota bacterium
GGAGGCACGATTCGTTCGATTTCGCCAACCGAAGGTTGGCCAGTTCGTTGGAGCCGAGGTGTGGGGCAAAGTCCTGTTTGAACACTTCGGCCCGGAGGTGAAAGCGGTCGACCTTGGCCTTGAAGTGCAGGGGGAGCGAATAGAGAAAGCCCTTGCCCGTATCCTTGAGCTCCTGCTCGTAGGCAATGACGATCCTTTTGTCCCCCTTGGCCGGGATCGGATAGACACGGGCCTTGAAGACGTTGCCCTTGGTCCACTCGAGCAAGCCCGGATCGATACCTCGGCGGACGATGCTCTCGAATACCTGTCGCCCTTTGGCCTTTTCCACCACCACGCCCTCGCGAAGCTTGCCGTTGACGGTCATGGCGAAGCGGGAAACCGTTTGGCCTTCCCCGAGAGGGAAATTGAGGCGTCCTTCGAGCACGCGGTCGAGGTCGTTGTGGAAGTTCATTGAGATCGTCGTGACCGCGAGGTTGGCCACTACCTTCACGTCGATCGTCAGTTCGTCCATGCGGAGCGGCACGTATGTGGATACCCCGCCTCCCTCGACGGCTTGCAGCATAACCTTGGTGCCCTTGGGGAAACCCTTGAGGCTGCGATGTCCGGGTACGGGTTTGGCCAGGCTTGCCTTCACTTTTTCTTCGGTCACTTGGATGCGTGTAATTTCCCGGTTGTCGATGAGAACGGCGTAGACGACACCTTGCTCGAGACCTCCCTCACCCGTTGTCTTGAACGAGATCGTGCCATCGTCGAGGACGCGGGTGATCTCACACTCGATCAGGTTGAGGTCGGCTCCCTTTACGAGAATCGAAGGAAAGCGAGTGTCTTGTGCCTGAACCGGAACCAAGAAACCGCAGATGACAAGAGTGCAAAGTGCTAATGATGCGCGCATGATGAGTATTTAAATAAGACGCCAAAGCGTAGGTTTTGTTAGGATTTTTTTACGATCCCATTGATTTGGAAACCAACGATCCGGGAACCATCGCCACGAAAACATGAAAAGCTACAAAAGACATTTCCAGAGGCAGCTGGCGAATGACAGATATTCTGAAGATTTATTTTTGTGAGGAGTAAGACCTCTTCACCTCGTCTGCGATAATCGAGAGGCCCTGTTCGACGACCTCGTCGTCTTGGGCGTAAGTCACCCGGATGCACTCGTCCTTGTGCTTCCACGGCTCATTCAAACCGGGAAAAAAATAATGACCGGAGACCACGAGAACGCCACGTTTCTTTAGACGCTCGTAAAGTTCGCGACTGGTGATTGGCAGGTCCTCGAACCAAAGCCAGAGAAAGAGAGCGCCCTCGGGTTTGTGGATGGTGAAGGGTACGCCCGCCATCTCTTCCTGCAACTGGGCCACGGCACGTTTTACCTTTGCTTGGTAGAACGGCCGAATAACCTCGCGACTGATCTTCGTGATCTCTCCGCTTCGCACAAGATCGAGGGCAAGTCCCGGGCCGACTCCGCCGGGAGCGAGACTAAAGACCGAAGTCATACGGGAAACGATGCGAATGATTTCCTGATGGGCGATAACGATCCCAGTGCGTAACCCGGGCAAGCCGAGCTTGGACAGGCTCATGCACACGATCATGTTTTCATCCCAGACCGGTAGCACGTCCTCATAGATGATATTGGGAAAGGGCGTTCCGTAGGCGTTGTCGATGATGAGGGGGACGCCATGCTCGTTCGCCAGTGTGCGCAACCTATTGACTTCCTCGTCCGTCACGACGTTGCCAGTCGGGTTGGTCGGACGGGAGAAACAGATAGCTCCCACCTCGTCGGTTATTTCAAGGCTTTCGAAGTCGACTTGGTATTTAAACATATGGTCGTCCAGTCGAGAGATTTCCGGGCGGTTGGCCAAAAAGAAATCCTTTTCCAATCCGACCTCGGAATAACCGATGTACTCCGGAGCGAGAGGTAGGAGGATTTTCTTACGCCTGCTTTCCCCGAAGCGACCGGCAAAGAGGTTGAAGAGGTAGAAGAAACTGTTCTGGCTCCCGTTGGTCAGAGCAATGTTCTCGGGACCGAGGTTCCAATCGAACTCATTCCTGAAAAGCTCGACCAAGGCTTCAATGAAACTCTTTGACCCCTGCGGAGTGTCATAGTTCCCAATCAAACGCTCGAACTCGCCGGGTTGGGCGAGAATGTCTTCCATGCGCTTGCGGAAAAGAGCTTGGACGTGAGGCACGTGACTAGGGTTCCCTCCCCCGAGCATAAGGGGGGCCGGATCCGCAACCAAGGCATTGCCCAGGTCGTCCATCAATTCCCCGATGCCGATCTTGCCGGCGAAGCGTTTTCCAAAGTCGGAGTGTTCCATGGGCTTGGTCACTCAGGTTGACATCCAGGAAACGTAGACGGTCCACTTCCCGTTTTCTTTTCCTAGGGTGCATTCGACGTACTTGCCTTTCGGAAGTTGCATCTTGCGATCCACCCGTTCCTTCAACTCGTCGAGATTCCACCAAGGTTTATCCCTACCGATCTGGATAGATGCCTTGGACTTGTCTCCTTTTTCCAAAATGTCGTTCTTTAGGAAATCCAATATTTTGTCGTTAGGAATTAAGGCTTTGAGGGCAAGGGCGTCATCGATTCCCGAGCCTTGGAAGTAGTATCCGAGCCCGACCGCACCCTCAGGAAAATCGATTCCCGTCCTGCGCGTAACCTCAGTCAGTTCCTCGTCCGTTATTTCCGCTCCAGTCATTTCGATGTCGTTGCA
>JACNJI010000061.1 GCA_014382645.1 Verrucomicrobiota bacterium
GCACTGCTAGCACCACGTCCCCAAGGGCAGATAAGCGGAGCACGCCGATCTTCTTCATATTCTGACGGATTCCCCAGTAGTCATATTGAATGGTTGAACATTATCCGAAAGATGAATAGGTAAATTCATTTTGCAGAACGAGGCTTAAGTTACTAATCGCATAGGCTTACCAGCAACGAACAAAATATCATGATTGACGTATCGCACTTAAGGCAAGGGCTCGCCGACCTCAATACGGTACTCGCTCGCAAGAAGTTTGAATGCGACTTGGATTCAATTGTCGAGCTAGACCGTAAACGCCGTGAAGCGATATCGGAGGCTGAGCAGGCTAGGGCGGGGCAAAAGGCCGCTAATAATGAGATGTCTCAATTGGGAAAAGGGTCACCTGCATTTCTGGAGAAATTAGCCGAGATGAAGGCTCTGGCGGGCAATGTCAAGGATTTGGAGGCGGTGGCCAAGGATGCGGACGAACAATTCCAAGAGGCTTTTCTGTCGGTCCCAAACCTTCCCCACGAATCGGTTCCCGACGGGAAGGGCGAGGAAGACAACCAAACCATTTCGACTTGGGGGGAGGTGGAAGGCGATTTCCCTCATGCCGTTCCTCATTACGACATTCCTTGGTTCGAGAAGCTGATCGATTTTCCTCGTGGAGTGAAGGTTGCCGGGGCTGGTTTCCCTTTTTATCTCGGAGAAATGTCTCAATTGGTGCGAGCCTTGATAAATTTCTTTCTCGAGGAAGCAGGGAAGAACGGATATGAAGAAGTTCATTCCCCAATCGTTGTGAATGCCCCGAGCGCCACGGCAACTGGACAACTACCAGACAAGGAGGGGCAAATGTATATGGATCAAAATGAGGAGATGTACTTGATCCCTACCGCGGAAGTTCCGGTTACCAATTTCTACAGAGACGAAATTTTAAGCTCGGATGAATTGCCCGTCAAGCGATGCGCTTACACGCCTTGCTTCCGGAGAGAAGCCGGTAGCTGGGGCAAGGATGTGAGGGGATTGAATCGTTTGCATCAGTTCGACAAGGTCGAGCTCGTCAAGTGGGTTCATCCGGAAAACAGTTTCGATGAACTCGAATCTCTGCGAAAAGATGCGGAAGGACTCCTGCAAAAGCTCGGGTTGCCCTATCGCGTGCTGCTGATTTGCTCGGGCGATATTGGTTTCCCCCATTCCAAGCAATATGACTTGGAGGTATGGGCTGCAGGACAAAAACGTTGGTTGGAGGTTTCCAGTTGCAGTAATTTCACTGATTTTCAAGCGAGGCGGGCAAATATACGATTTCGTGGAGAAGACGGAAAACCGCAACCTGTTCACACCCTCAATGGTTCAGCTCTTGCCATTCCCCGAGTGCTTGCGGCGATCCTGGAGAACAACCTCGACTCGGAAGGTCGTGTCAAGGTTCCCGATTGCCTGCGTACTTGGTTCGACAAGGATTTTCTATCGGGATAATTATCTACCTGAAGTCCAAATGAATGCTCCCGGCGAATCCCCCGAGTCGTCGTGGCCAGTTCTTGCCGCTAGGGTGGGGGCACTGCTCCCGCTTACCTCCCTTGATTCCTCGGCTGTTTCGTTTTTGCAAGGTGAAGGTGTCCAAGGCACTTGGTTTTCGGCCTGTTCCGGAGGTGCGGATTCGGTTTTGTCGACATTGCTGGCCCTTGCTCATTTTCCCGACCGACAAGAGTCTTTCACTGTAGCTCATTTCAATCACTGCCTGAGGGGAGAGGCTTCCAACGGTGACGAAGCATTTGTTCGCAGGCTTGCCGAAGGGCTTGGGGTTTCATTTGCCTCCGCAAGAGGAATGGGAACGACAGGTGACGAGGCGAGTCTGCGAGAGGAAAGATTGGCGTTTCTGTCTCAGGTCACCACTGGCCATCAAACGGCAATTCTTCTTCAGGGACACCAACGCGACGACATTGCCGAAACTTTTCTCTGGCGATTGGCTCGAGGGGCTGGGTTGGCCGGGTTGGCGGCGCCGAGACCTGTTCGTCGATCCGGCAACATGGTATTCGTTCGACCCCTGCTGACCATTTCTCGTGAAGAGGTTCGGCGTATCCTTCAATCGGTCGGAGCGACTTGGCGGGAAGACGGTAGCAACACCTCGCCGATTTACTTACGAAACCGTCTTCGCATGGGAACTATGGAGGCTTGGTGCAAGGATGCCGACCGCGAGGTTGGCGCGGGAACCGCTCGAAGTCGGCGATTACTGGAGGAGGCGGACGACGCATTGGAGCAATGGGCGAACGAAGCTTTGGGCGAATGTTTTGAGGAAGACCTTTTAAAAGTGAACGGCCTCACCCGTTTGCCAACAGCCGTAAGGCGAAAATTGATTGCGCGTTGGCTTCACGAAATTTCACCGGGTTGTTTTCTCGAATCAAGTAACCTCGATCACTTGCTTGATGCTCTGGAGCAAGGTGAGCGATTCAAAACGAATTTATCATCGAGTCTTTGGATTGAAACAGACTGCAAACACTTGCGTCTTTTTGAGGAAAGTCCTCCGCCGAGTGCGTGGAGTCTTGTTGCCTTCCCCGAAAACATAAGACTCTTTCTCCCTGAGGGCGGTTCTCTTATTTGGCAGACTGAATTGCTTTCGCCAGAATGCTTTGCCTCGGTTGCGACTGGTCAAGTGGAACCCTGCGAACAGGCGTTTCTTGCGGAGGCCGCCGTTTCGGCGACTAAACTTTTCGTTAGAAAGCGGCAACCCGG